>NZ_JZRH01000030.1:0-190289 GCF_000963985.1 Pantoea sp. BL1
AACCAGACCTCGTCGCGGTCGTTGGAAAGAATGAAATAAGCGTCAGACGTTTCCGACGGGTTAAAGCACCCCAGCGCCCGATAGGCCGTTGTGAGGTTGAACCCGCTCAGCATCGGCAGAGGCCGCGGGCCGCATGGCAACTCTTCCACCCTTTGATACAAACCCTGTTCAATCCAGATCATGGCCATCTCCTTCGCGTATTTTCATTCTTCCGTAATAGTACGGCGCCCGTTGCCTCCCGATGCCCCAGAAATGCAACAATCCATGTCGCTTTAGTCTGAGATATGCGTAAAGCGAAGCCCTTCCGTAAAGAGGATTTTACATATTGTGATCATAGCACCCACGGCGAATAAGTTTTCAGCACATCACATTCACCCCGAGTAACTGAGAGTGTGGTTATCGCCCATAGGCACGAAAATCAGAATTCGGTTTTCCGTTTATCTTAAAATTGACCTTCACTTTGCGTGAAGCGGAAAGCCAGTCCATATTTAAACCAGCTAAACTGGAGAATGTATGAACTGGATTGATTATGAATTAGAAAAGCCCGCAGACGGTCAGGTTGTCGCCATATGTACGGATGAGGGGGTGGGTAGCGGAAAATATGAGGCAGCATTTAATAATTTTACTCATATTCTCATGCCTGGCGACGCTACATTCAGGCAGTATCGGGTATCGCATTGGTTTCCTTTACCAGACGATCATGGAATGGGTAAAAAATAGCCAGTTTTTTAAGTGCAAAAAAAATCCCGGGACAATTCCCGGGAAAAGATTCAGTTTCCATTTCACCCAAAGCCGGAACAATCCCGGCCGGATTGAAACTAGTTCATAATACTGGTTTGTCAAAAATTAATTTTTTTCCTGATTAGCTTCTATCTTTAAAGGCCTGCGAGACAACTATGCTCTAAGATATTTGACGCGCATATAGACTGAATGAGAATTATCCTAAGCTACCAGTCCACTAACAGTGCAGTCACTTCGATTATCAAATATGGCTGGAAAAGATGCAGATATCAGACTTACCTTTTTCAATGAGAAGTTCACTATTCAACACTTATCAAAATTGCTGGAACGATGAGATTGGAGGGTTATGCCAGCGTTAAGATGTCACCGATAGTTGTATTAAAACTATTCCAAAAGCGGCTGCATAACTCAAAAAGAGTGATATTTTACACGCTTGTTTGAATGGGTATGGCAGGTGTTAAGTACAAGTAACTGATTAAAAAATCGCCATATAGTATTGAAGGGGTAGAAAGATTCAAAAAAATATTCTAAACATAAAGTTATACATATCGTGTCGGGTGAATACTCGTCAACGTGTTCATGAATATTACTATTCGCACCTGAGTGATTCATAAAAATGAACGTCATCCCTATGTCTTACAGCACCAGTACGGTTTACCGTCGTTTCGAAATGCTCGGGAACATTGAGCATGAAACGTGTCGTATGTGGATACTGTTCGATGAGAAGCTCTATTTTTCGGCAGTCGTATGTTCTGTACCGACTATGCAGGGTAATGTGGCCCGGCATAAAATTTTAGCAACCATGGATTGTACATGTGACCTTACCGGCAGGCTGACACTCGAACGCTATTGGCAGTCTGATAAGCTCACATGCGAGGTAGACCTTTCTGAACCGATCACCAGGGCTCTTTCAGAAAAGAAAGGTCTATGGATGAAGCCAGTGAGCGCAGCCTGAATTACATAACTGAAGACTGGTTGCTCCTCGTTTCTACCAATCTACACTATCAGTCCCTAAACCCTAGCGTAAGTTAATTTTTTGCATTCTAAAATTCTACATCTTCATCCTAAGATCCAAACAATATGAGAATGATCACCCATTAGCACATGAATCAGCATATAAATATGCTCATAATGGAAAAATCAAATTTTCGAACAGGTTAGTGTCACGACTTGGCCTCTAACTCAACTCTGGTAGTCTCTTACTCAACAAATAGCTACGTCCGGCGTATCAGACCTGCTTAAAGCTCATTAAGACGAACCACCGCCAGATGCAAGTTAAAGTACTATCAGAATTTGATGGTACTTTAATGTATTGAATGCAGACTGGATCGTGAAAAAGATAAAAAACGGACACCCTAGTCTGCATATCTCTTTTGCATATCGTGGGGTATGAGCACAATACTGGCGCAGATTGCTGAAAACCATCTATTATTGAACAGTTAGAATAAACTTTTTTCAAAAAGAGGGATAAGTAATGAATAAAAAAAGCATAGGTTTCCTGTTAATTGCTTCAGCTTTCGCAGTTTCAGTTACGGGCTGTTCTTCAAATCAGGCTATTAAGACTACAGACGGTCGTACCATCGTGACAGATGGTAAGCCTCAAATCGACAGTGATACGGGCTTAGTATCTTACAAAGATGCCCAGTCAGGACGAACTGAACAAATCAACCGCGATAAAATCACCAACATGAGTGAATTAGATAATTGATAAGGAACAGTCTATGAAAAAAATCACTTTCTCAATGTTAGCCGCGCTTATCGCGCTGTCGGCTTTAACTGGCTGTACCCGGACAAGTTATGCCATTCATACTAATGATGGTAGAACAATTGTCAGCGATGGTAAGCCTAAAGAGACTGAAGCAGGATTGCTAGGTTACACTGATGCTAACGGCGTTAAGCAACAGATTAATAAGCAGGAAGTCAAAGAAGTATCAGAAATACCACATTAATCAAAAACACCGCCAGAAGTGGCGGTGTTTTTACATTCCAGGTTACAACGTTAAAGCACTTCTTAGGTTATAAAAAAAATTAAGCCTTTCCGACAAAGGATTTAGTTCAAAGCTGAATAAGGTATTAATGTTGCTAAAGATGCTTTACAGCAATGCATAGAGGAGATTTGTAGGAGTTAGCTCAACTGGAATTTGCTAAAATCACTTAAAAAAGATTTGAAGTGAAACTGGCATTGTGATTTTCAGTCCAGATAAGAATTTCTGTGGCCAAATATTAAATTTAATCAATTAAGCATTCAATGTTTCGCTTATTCAGTGGTTAAATAAGAGGTGGTTGTTGTTTGATTGGTATGGAATGAACTTAATAAATCGATCGAAAATATGTGAAGTATGTCAATTATTTAAAATTTAATTAAATATGACCTGATTTCAGTAAGGCCATTCTGGGCATATGATCTATAGTCTATGAAGTATTAATTGAGTTTATTGGAAATGAGATGAATATTCATTATCTTGATGAAAGCGATAAAAATAGTCAAAAGTTAGTGTTGCCCTCTACAGAAATTATGGTTGGTGAACTGGTGCATGAATTGCTACGTGAGCGCCGTTGTGTCAACAGACGTGCCATGATATCGCGACTATTGTTAAGGCTTGAAAATGTCACATGTCCAATGGAAGCAATATATTATGCAGAAATTCTTAATATGTTTGAGCAAAAATAGCTTGTTGTTATTCTCGATAGTTTTTAGTTAGTATGATTTCTGGAGACGTGTTTACGATAATCGGTACTACCTTACTGGTATTTAACTATTAAGGGGAGTGTATGACTATCTTTGAATACTTGATGAAATACATTAATCAATAACTTTTAACTGGACTTACGTTTTCCCTGACAGGTACTTTTAAACGCATTTTCAGCCAGACTAAGGTCATAATCATCCAGTATTTCTCTCCCGCGCGAAGTAAGTTTGTATCGCTCTTTTTCACGCATCCATTCATCGCCCAAAAGAAACTCAACAAGCCCCATATCTGACAACTCTTTTCTCACAGCGGGTTTGACAGAAGAGGGGACTGATCCTCTCTCTTTGATTATTGATAACAATCTAAAGTGTTTCTGAGCAAGTTTCATATCAGCCATCCCTCGCAATAAATCCTTAATAATTTAACCAGTGCTTTGGTTACATGCAATGAAATTTTTCATTGTGTCGCACCTTCAAGCAACAAAGGAGGGTAAAAATAACAGCTATTTGCAAACTCGAATTTTCATGCTGTTAAATAATATTTCAATTTCTTTTTTTCTTTCAGTCGTCAATCATAAGATTCAGTTAAAAAACACGAATTGTGTGATTAAGTTAAAATTATCTTGAGGTTTTTTACGACCAAGAAAAAACCCGCAATAGCGGGTTGAAAGCTGGATTTAAAAGTTGGTTTGATGACCGATTCTTAAAGTTTACTCATCCCCCCGGGGGGTGCTTAATTATCTGTATTAAGCTATAACATTATAGTGCGCTTCGGTGATGAACACGATTAGGATGAATCTCATAATCTCTCAAAATGAACATTAGCAACACAGTTAATGGAGTCATGTGCTGCTAAGTCGGAGCAGGCGTATCGTTAACTGAACTTGTGCTTTCAGTTCCACAAGCGTCTGTGAAGCCATATGTCCAGTTCAGGATCAGATAGCGGCTTAGCAAAAAAATACCCCTGAGCCTGGTCGCAACCAAAATCACTCAGAAGAGTGGCTACTTCAGCGTCCTCTACACCCTCCGCAAGCACCGTATAATCCAGCTCTTTTAACATTTTGATAATACTGCGCGCTATGATGAGCGCTGAGGCATCTTTGAGTACACCCGATATAAGTGAGCGATCAAGTTTTATTACATCCAGCGGCATACGTCGCAGATAACTGATGTTACTGTAACCTGTCCCAAAATCATCCAGAGATATGTTAAACCCTTTTTCATAAAGTCTATGCAAGCCGGATAGTGCCTGTGCATTTTCAATAATCCGCTCAGTTTCAAGGCATTCAATTCCCAGGAGGTTATTAGGTAATCGGGCCTTAAGCATTTTCGATTCCAGTAGCTCTGCAAAATTGCTTTTTGCGAAATCGTTAAGGCTGACGTTTATTGTGACGGGCAATTGAATATTTTGTCGATTGAGTCGCTTAAGGCAGGCTATCGTCGTGTCAATCACCCATTCTGTCATCTCATGCAGTAGATCCGTTTGTTCAGCCATTGGTACAAAAGCAGCGGGTGATAGTTCACCTCTGACAGGATGTGTCCACCGTATCAGCGCCTCAAGGCCGACGGGCTGACCCGATTTGAGGCAAGTTTTAGGCTGATATACAAGGTACAGGCCCTTATCAAAACGTATTGCATCAGAAAGCTCATTCATAAGCGTAAAATCATTCGAATGTTTTATTTCTTCTGACTCTTTATAAATGACTGAAGGTAAGTTTTTATCGATCGCTTCCTCAAGTGCAGCCGAAGCACGGCGAACGACATCATAGGCTTTGGATGAAATTGCCGTAAAATCCGTTTGGCCCGCATGGGAAGTGAGGGTAATTGATATCCCATTACCTAATTCTGCACAGATGCCTTCCATACGCCCGGCAATCCACGAGGCGTCCAGGCGGCTTTCGTCGCGAACCAGAATGGCGAAGCGTCCAGTGGAAATCGCATAAATCATCTCACCGTTTTGAGGACGTAACCGGCGAGGCAATTTTATAGCTATATCCCTGAGAAGTTCTTCAACCGGCATCATTCCAACTGTTTTAGCTAAGTCATAAGCATGTGCCATTTTCAGGCAATCAATAATAATCAGACGACGCTTGAACTTATCTCCCTCTGCAGCGAGCGACTGCATATCGCTGATTAATCGTGAGCGGTTAGGCAAGTGAGTAACAGGGTCATTAAAACCGGTAGCATGCCAGGCTTCCAGAAATGACATTACTAACTCAGCAAGCTGTTTCAGCGTTGCGAGCTGCGTATCGCTGAAGGGATGTGGTTCACGATCAGTAACACAAAAAGTACCTAATACTTGGCCTTCTCGATCTTTAAGCGGAACGCCAGCATAAAAACGAATGTAAGGTTCACCAGTAACAAAGCGGTGGGTTAAGAAACGAGCATCAAGCCATGTATCTGAAACGATGAGTGCACTGTCGCCATCAACAACATGTTGGCATAAAGACTCTTCTCTTTTTGAGTGTTTCAGTGAGAAATTATGCGAGGCCCGTATGTATTGAAATTCCTCATCTAAAACTGAAATGAAGCTCCCAGGAATACCCAGCGCCTGATTGGCTAAATGTACAAATTTCCTCAGGACATTGTCCCTTTCTTCATCAGGGGCGAGAAGGGCTTCAAGCGCACGCTTATGACGTTCATTAATAGCATTTAAATTTTTATTCATAAATCCCCCGTGCCGGGTCAAATAACCGGAACGTAAAAGTGTAAGAAAAATAACCGACCGGAAGGAGAAGCTATAAACTGAGTGAAGACTAAGCATTTTGTTGTCTCTTTCACCATCATAGACGGTCAATCGAGTTCGTCCTGTTTTTTTTAGTTTAATTAAAAGGGTCTATCTGTTTGAGAAAAATATTTCTTGCTGGAATATTTCCTTTTTTTTAAATGCCTGCCAGACTCTAACTGAGAACGCATTTGCGCGCAATCTAATAGCACGCTACGAAAATAATTTTTATGGTTACTATTTTTTTCTAAATTAATCACAACACCAGGTAATTAAATGAAATTTCTTACAAACTTTACTATTCGCCGGGTAGTGCAGTGCATTCTTGTTGCCGCTTTTATTGTTGTTGCTCTTGCTGGGTTATATGGTTCAGAAATCTTAAGAGATCTACATAAACAAACGCAGCGTGAAGGAAAGTTGGTTGCTCAACTTATCTTTCTGACCCGAGCAGGTAATGTGATGAATTCAGGTGACGATTCCTTAAAGAGAACCCTGGCAGGAGAAGTTCCTGCTACACCAGACTGGAATGAATTTCGAACAGCCTTGACAGGTTCTGATATAAATTTTAATTCAGTATCAAAAGAGCGTTTGGAATTCCTTCAGGAGAAACTGGCTGATAAAGAGAATGCATTCAATAATGATCGTCAAAAACTTGAGTTAGCTTTCACCGTTGCCTCATTATTTATCATTGTGTTACTAGTGTTCTGCGACCGTTTTCTGGTCGTGCACCTCGTTGAGCCTCTGACAACCTTAAGGGAACATTTCAGAGGAATTGCTTCCGGCGAACTGACTAATCCATTGCAAGATTTGGGTAGAAATTGTGTAGGACAGCTGGTACCACTAGTGAAAACCATGCAAGACAGTCTTTTGTTAACTGTACTTTCCATCAAGAAAAATACGGACCTGCTGAAGCGTGAGGCTGAAGACATCGAAGCGGGCAATACTGACCTCTCTGGCAGGACTACTCAACAGGCATCTTCCTTAGAGAAGACAGCCCATAGTATTACCCAGTTGAGTGCAAACGTTCAGCAAAATGCATTAAGTGCTGATGAAGCAAGCAGTCTTGCAGAGAAAGCGGCATACATAACCGGAGAAGGCGAAACGCTGGTGAACTCAGTTGGGCTCATGATGAATGGTATTACCGAGGAAGCCGAAAAAATACGGCAGTTTACCGCCACAGTTAACAGTATCGCATTTCAGACAAATATACTGGCGTTAAACGCTGCCGTTGAAGCAGCGCGGGCAGGAGAGCAGGGCAGAGGATTCGCTGTTGTTGCTACAGAAGTTCGTACACTTGCACAGCGCAGCGCAAGTGCAGCCAAAGAAATTGAAGCGTTAATCAATGCAACTCTCTCTCGTGTGAATGAAGGCAAAGAGGTCGCAGATCGTGCCGGGAACACTATGGAAGCGTTGACCCAATGCGTTTTTTCAGTTGATGAACTCATCAGGAAAATATCTTATGCTTCAAATGAACAGAGCAAAGGGATCATTCAGGTGACGCAGGCAGTAACCGATCTCGAAAGGGTCACACAGCAAAATTCCACATTGGTCAGGCATGTTGCCAGCTCAGCCGTAAGGCTCAATAGCAGAACCGAAGACATGGCTAAGACCATCATTCATTTCGCATTACCGGCAACCAATCAAGTGTAAGACACATTAACCTACGCCATGGGATAACTGATTTAATTGCTAATAAAATCTCATTTAATTACAGATAATTAAATCATGGTCTTGGGTGTTATGAGAGGGGGATGATCCCTGAGCCATGCACGTATCTGTTCTGTATTTGAACCTACTTCCCTGATAGCTCTGGTCAGCCTTTCCTGAGTGGTTTGGAGCGTAAGAGTCCAGTAGGTTATTTGCCAGTGCTCGTTAATTATTACCTGCGTCAAATCATGGGGGATGCGACGTTGAATCGGGTCTTTCATGACTAACCTCATATGAAAAAATTTTTCTGATTTAATTGGGGCCAATTGGGGGTCAGATTCTGAATGATTTGATTAAACTAAAAAGCAGAATATTCCCTAATAAATGTCTAAAACTATTTATGGGATGTTTCTGATATAGAGACGGGGATTAAGCGAGGCGGGTGAAAATATAAGCGAAGCGTTAATTTTCCATAACTAGATTTTATGAGCATTAAATATTTGAAAGTGGATTTTTTATAAAGTTTCTTTGACCATTACACACACCAAAGACCAACGCCAGAGATAAGTTATGATGAAAAACAACTTTGTACCGGTAATGTCCGTCCAGCATGATATTCGAAGCTTACGCATTGAAGCGGGTATGACACAGGCTAATGCAGCCGAAAGATTTAATCTGAGTCTGAGAGTGTGGCAAATGAAGGAGTCGCTTTCGAAACCTGCTCAACTCAGTCAGGGAGAATACGAATTTTTACTACTGCTGGCAGGAAAACATCCTGAATATCAGCTTTCCACCAGATAAATTTTGCCGGCAGTATGAATTCTGCCGGCACATCAATTCAGGTCTTAAAAATAGTGAATCAGGGAGCAAATTCTTCAAGCACCCAGACACTTACGCTACCTGCTTTACATCTAAACACGCCTTCTCCCGATTCATTAGTTTTAACAACTTCATCGGAGTTATAAAGATAATCTCGCCAGGCCCGATTAGCTAAGGATTCACTGAGATTAAGCGTTTTCTCCCCATCATCACCATTTGACATTATCACAACGCATCCTGGTTGTTCCGCCGTACCACTCCGGCTGAATGCAATGCAGTTTGGATGATCAAACCAGGACGTCTGAACACCATGCGCGAATTGCTGACGTGCCAGCAGTAGCTTATCGAGTTTATCTATGACTGGCATGTCAACACGATGAGTTTCACCATCATTACCCGTATCTTCATAGTCTGCTCCAAAGAGGTCCGGGTAAAATACTGAGGGAACGCCATTTTCTCTCAATAAGATAAGCGCATACGCCAGTGGTTTAAACCAGGCTTCAACCGGGGCTTCTAGAGACTGAAGGGGCTGAGTATCATGATTCGCAACCAGCGTGACCGCATGAAAAGGATCGGCTTCAACTAATGTGCCTTCAAAAATTCGACTCAGATCATAATCACTACCTTGTTTTGATGCCTCATGAAATTTCATATGAAGAGGTGCATCGAAGAGCATTGTTTTCCCTTCAACCTGCTCAATATACTGTTGTAGTTTATTTAATTCAAAAGACCAGTATTCTGCCACAATGAACAGAGGGGTGTCTGAAACAGCCTGCACATGCTCGATCCATTCTTTATAAAACCAGGCGGGAATATGTTTAACTGCATCAAGTCTGAAACCGTTGCAACCCGTTTGTTCCATAACCCAGCGTGCCCAGTATTTGATTTCTTCAGTTACTGCGTGGTTTCTGAAATCGATGTTTGAGCCCATAAGGTAATCAAAATTACCCATTTCTTCATCAACCTGCTGATTCCAACCTTCTCCCGTATAATCATTAACTATCTTAAATACCCCATCCTCTGAGGGGTTTTCAATGTGATCTACACCATTAAAACACTTAAAATCCCACATAAATTGAGAGTATTTTCCCGCTCTGGCCGGAAAGGTATAGCGTGTCCAGGCTTCGCAGCTAACAACTTCTTCATCAATTTTCGTGCGGTCGTTTTCATCCACTCTGTTTACCTGAACTGCCTCCTTTTCATCAGCCCCCATTTTATGATTAACAACAACATCTAATAAAACGGCAATATCATTATTTTTCAATGAGCTGATAGCTCTGAGTAAATCTTCTTTATTACCATACTTTGTTGAAATACTACCTTTCTGGTCGAATTCTCCCAAATCGAACAGATCATAAGTGTCGTATCCCACAGAAGTTGCGCCCCCTGCGCCTTTATAGGCAGGGGGTAACCAGACCATGTTTATTCCAGATTCATTCAAGTCTGACGCTCGCTCGGTGAGTTCGGGCCAGAGTTTACCACCATCAGGGTAATACCAGTGGAATGCCTGTAACAGAGTTGGATTCTTCATTTGTTTCTCCATGTTTAGACATTTTAATTATGGAGTGAAAAATGATTTTTGCAGCGCGGAAGGTTTTTTATATTTTACTTTTTTTCATTGACAACTCTTAAGAAAGAAAAAATGATTTGTCGTGAGGAAAACGACAGGGCCTTTTCAAGCTGTATAAGCAGATTTCCGTAAGGGAATCTTTTGTCTTTACTTAAATTCCTTTAATGTATCGCTGGATGTAGATCAATAAAAATTATCTTATTGTAATGATTTCTAAATTATTGGGTGATATGCGACATAACGAAAAGATGATGAGGCGTGGTCGAAATCTGAGTGAGGTAAAAGAAGTGGCAATCGATTGACGCGTTATTAACGACTTCTTGCTAAGCCGTTCTAATGAAATTTGGGATGGAAAATTTTCATGTAGCGAATTTAAGATTGAAAGCTGAGCTTGTTTATATTGACTAACACTGTTAATTCAGGGAGACTTCCAAAAATTTTGCATATCCAGATGTTAATTCTGAATGTAATTAAAATAACCACATTGAGTGCAAGATTTGCACTGCCATTAATTAACCCTGGCATTAAGGTTAATTATGGGCGTCCATACAAGTAACGGTAAACACACTAAAGAATGTTATACACGCAAGGGACTGCCTGAAGCCAATCCTATTACGGGTCATGCCTATGAAGAAGACAACCATACCGCAAAGAATAATCCTAATGAACACGCTGAAATTCGACGCACGCGCGACGATAGTGAAGACCATAAGCATGACCCGTACGGGGACAAATGAACCAGAAATTAGAGAAAGTAAGCGTTTTTGATTAACACTAAAAAAAACCTCTATAAGTGGAAATCCATAAACACTTACAGAGGTGATGCAATGCACCATTCGTTACATGCGGCGATAGCCGCGGCCCAAAGTTATACAAGTTGACATCAATTGTACATTTCTTTTTCATTGCTAATGAAATCTCCCTTATATAGCAGCATGATTTCACAAAAATTCTTCGATGAATTGAGTATTAATGATTCAAATTATTTATGATTAAATCAATCTCGTGAGGTTTGAGTGAATGGCCGTTAATGCTGAACTAATTGATTACATTCAAGTAAAGCGTAAAGATAAATAAAGTGCGCATCTAATAGTTTATCCAGAAGCTAAACTTTTAAATTCACGGCTTCGCTTTATTTTTTGATTTTTTCTGCTATTAAATATTCAAATAATTAGCAGTGAGTGGTGAAGTCAATGAGAGAAAACGGATTTGATCTGCAACTTTACGTTGTTGAGATTAGAAAAATAGCCGCGGCACATCAGTCGGGTTTGAGTCTTTTGGAAGCCAAAAGGCAGGTAGATTCTACCGTACAGCATATGCGAATTAACCTGAGAGATGACAAACCTTACCAGGCCCGCCAGTGGAGTACCTTGCTGGATGCTCTTAAAGCTTATAATCGGAACACCGTTGACCCCCGATGGGAAAAGTGATAAACCACGCCAATTTCAGAATTAAGAGCCGACTAAACACAGTCATTTACTATCGAAAAAGACTCAGCGGGCAGCAGTAATGCCAAATGGATTTTTAAAATCATTTCAAATCAGGTTAATCGAATTTAAAAGCCAGATTCAATAGAATTTATTGGGTCCGTCTCAATTAAAAAATGATGTTTTTTTCGGTCATTTTAAATTCATTCGTCCTGATGCTATGGAGTAGGGTTTTTCAAAAGTGTGAAAAAGTATTTTTGATAAAATTCGAACGTCCTTTGATATTGCCACCATCACTTATCAGCAACTCGAAGATGATCATGCAGACACTGAATTTCCAAGTTAGGAACCTACCCGGCCCTGGTGTTTGAAACCTCCTCAGTACGTATTGAAGTGCTTTGATACGTTCTGAAAGTATGATTGAAATCAAATTATTTTTTAAGTGGATAGGCTCAGAATGCCACTCACAGGAAACAAGATATGTTTTGTGCCAAGATTTTAAAAGGCCAGTAGTGCCCAAGAGTATCAAGGTCTTGATTAGCCATGCGCGGAGAAATAAAAAAGCCCGGATGAATTTCCGGGCAGCAGAAGTTTTGCCTTAAATTGATGGCGTCCCGTTGAGGACGGGACCCGTTTAGTATGTAACTGAAAAATTGCTGATCTTAAAATTAAAAAAACACAGATTGCTTATATCTGCAGTCGCTGCGGAGTGTATCAGATAATCTTTTATAACCATTTCAGGCCTGCTGTGACGCATCGAGTCACAGCAGGCCAATACGCTTTTCCTGCATAACAAAAGCATTCATGCGCTTAAGCATTGTAGTCTAAGAGTTTTTATTAACTCTGTGGTTGTCCGACGGGGCCTTTACCTAATGGCCCACCGGGCACCGACTCATTACTTGGGGCATGTGGGCGGCCATCGTTACCCACCGCAGGGCTTTCATGCTGGCATCCCGCCAATGTAACCAAACTCGCTATAATGAACATCCCGCCTAATAAATTTTTCATAATTTCCTGCCCATGGTAAAGCAACGATATGTTGCTAATTAAGCGTAGGGTTTTTATTTAATCTGTCAAAGTTCAGGAGCCAAATTTATTTTTTGATTTGAAATTTGGGTAAGGCCATTTAAACCCGTTCCATACGGGCATAAATTCGCTTTTCAGAATAAGTATCGTTCAATATGATATCATTCCTGTTGGCATTGCTCCATCGCCTTAACGAAAGAGCTTTTTAACCGCATGGCAGATAATTTGAGATAAGCAACGTATATGAGTGTTTGAGTTTCTGGTGAATGCTTATCAAGATATTCAATCACCAGTAATTCTCTGCTTCATCTCGCGCTGATGCTTGTGATAGTCCTCGCCACACTCTGCAGAACAAAAAGCGGTGTTAGCCACAATTGCCTCATAAGTGCACCAGATGCAGTTACCATTTCGGCTTACCAGGCGCGGCTTACGGGCAGACAAAGAGGCCGCTAAATGCGCTTCTTCACGTTCCTGAGCCAGATCCACATCATCCATTAATTAAAATCCTTATCATCAATATGTTGTATTACTAAGCGCTTTTCGGCCTGAATTATCAGATGCCATTCACTGTGCAGACGTTCAGCTTAGTTCAATTGTTGAGAATAAGCGGTTCAACGCTTTAAATAATCTGAATTTGGTGATTTTTCATATAAACTCCCGATATTTAACATTCCTTCCCGGTTACGGATTTACCCACCGCCGAAAGGGGCTATTGAGATCCTTTCCATACCGTATATCCATTATCAAATGCCCTACACGTCTAAATTCCTATAGCATTCAATCAGCTTACAAAGTCTCAAGCGGTACGGCTTGAACAGCATCACCAACTGATCAATGCTGTATGTAAACACAGTGGTAACAGGAGGGTTTCGACATGCCTCGCGACTACGAGATTATGATTGCTTTCAGGCTGGCGGTTAAACGCGATGCCGCTGGCCGTTATACCATCAGGACACTCGATTTTGTCGAAGAACTCAATCGTCTGAACTGGCGCTACTCGCTACGTGCCGCCAACAAATGGATCCAGATGCACACAACGACCTTCAGGGATATTTCCCTTCGGGAGGGGGAGGAGAGGGCTTTCCAGGTGTTCAATCCCAACGGATGAACCGGTTACAGGCTGAAACCCGCCAACATATCGGTGGTATTTTTGTTTACATAAAAAAAAGCATGAACCAGCCTTGAATCCGGTTCATGCAGAGTGCTGACTACTAAATTTTAGTTTTTATTTGCCCGCTCTGATGCGTCGAGTCACCAGGGCGTGGGTCCCTACCGGGTTTACAACAGAAAGATAACCATCAGAACCAGCACGGTGGTGTCAGCCGGTATAATCAGGTATCGCATGTTCAATCTCCTGCGTGTCATAACACGAGAATTTGAATCGATGAAAACCTGCCTACATCCACCACGAACCGCTAAATTGATAATGTCAGCCTGATGGAAACTCCTGAATTTTACTGCCTGCAGAGCGCAGGGGCAGGTATATCAAAAAACCGTTCAGAAACTTTGACAAGCCTATCGTGAGCACGGTGATGGCCACAATATTCAGTATGACAACGGATCCTGGTGAAAAATCTATAAGTCACCTCAGCCAACCAGACGGTACACAGTCAAAATACGAAGCCATGCCGGTAGCATGTCGGTCATCACTGAAATCACCAAGGCTGCGTACTGATGATTCACCTACTGAGCACGCTCCATTTTTGTCCCAGCGTTCCCGCACAGGCATTTTGCTCACTAAGCGTAATGCACATTTCAGAGACTAAAAGCGTAGCCGAAGAACGAAGTCAGGGGTTTTACATGGAGTTGAAATAGACTGTAAGCCTCCATGCCGAAACGCCACTCCTGTGGGCTGCCCGTTATCAACCGCGTGGTGCAGGGGGGAGTAAGCTAAAAAAAGCCCGCACAAGGCGGGCCAAAAAGCAGTGGCTAAGGAATGTCTCTCTCGTATGAAACGCATCCTGTGTGCAGTGCTGCCAGTCAACGACTGGCCCTCATACCATAGTCCATTAATTTGAGGGTGGTAGGATGTGTTAACAAAAGCGATAAAATTCCAGTAATTTCCAATAAAGCATACTGATTAACAATCAAAAAACTTAATTTCAGAGATTTAACCGAAGCGGCCAGCGCTTATTGCTGATTATCTTTTGTTTAAGACGGCCTGAAATGTGCTCAAAACTATCATTTTCGCGCTCATGATTTCCGCCCCAGCAGACAGAAACACTCCGCACACCTGACATTAAATCCCCTTTACCCACAACACCATTGGAAAAAGTATTCATGCCCGCTTTGATTGAGTCTGCTGTTTACGATTACTGTTTATATATACAGCTCTTATCAGGGCGATTTTATGGAGTTTTTTAGACTAGCGGAAATTCGCGCCATACTGGAGTTACCGCTTTTTATTGCCAGAGTCCCGTGTGGCTGTCCTTCGCCGGCTCAGGACTATGTCGAACAGCGGTTAGACCTTAATAATCTGCTGGGCAGCCATCCCTGTTCGACCTACTTCATCCGGGTCAGTGGTGATTCTATGATCGAGGGTGGTATTAACGATGGTGACATGCTGGTGTTAGACAGCTCCGTCAGCGCGGAGCATGGGGATATCACCGTGGCAGCGATTGCCGGCGAGTTCACCGTGAAGCAACTGATGACCCGGCCATTCCTGCATCACAAACCCATGAATGCTGCACTCGCCATTATCCCGATCCCCGATGCTGATTAGTTTGAGATCTCCGGTGTGGTCAGACACTCCAATAAGGCGATGGGCCGTTAATGTTTGCCCAGGTGGATGTGAACTCCTTCTACGTCAGTTGCGAGATGGTGTTCAGGCCTGATCTGCGTGGTAAGCCAGTGGTGATGCTGTCGAATAACGATGGCTGCGTCATCGCGCGATCGGCAGAAGCGAAAGCTCTGCAACTGCCTATGGGGGCACCGTACTTCAAGCTCAAGGATGAGTTCAGGCGTCATAAGGTCCATGTGTTTAGCTCGAATTATGCGCTGTATGGGGACATGAGCAACAGGGTGATGACGACGCTGGAAGACATGGCGCCGTCCGTCGAAATTTACTCGATCGACGAAGCATTTATGAACCTGACGGAGGACCGTAACTGCCGCGTACTGGAGGACTACAAACCACAGGCCAACAGTGATGCGCTGATGCGAGTTGTTGACGGCCTTAACCAGAGCGGGAAGGGGAAATTAGGGTTTGCAGGACAGGGAATGCAGAAAACATGGGCCATGAAGCGGGAAATGTTGTCCCCGGCGTACACAACCCGCTTTTCGGACCTGCCCGTTGCGAGGTGACGTTTTGACTAAATCCTCTGCAGCAGCTGCTACCCACAAGCTCAACATGTTATTTGTTTAAGTTTCAGGGGCGGACCTGCATCATTGATGAACGACTCCGGCCCGAGATGGGGATATGGTTTTGCTGGATATGTCACTGATGTATGAGTGGGGAAACCTATACACACATCCACACCGGGTAATAACGGATGAAGGATTGATTCTGGAAGAAAATTTACTGGAAGATATGGCTATCCTTGGCGTTGTAACGCATGAGGTCACGGCCATAAAAGGGCAAGATGGATCGCCAATCTGGTGCAGTAAATAAAAAGCCCGGGAGAATCCAGTCACCCGGGCGGCATCAATGTATGCCAAACATTTCCAATAAGAGTTTTGTCGTCTAAACAGGGAAGTAAAAGGCGACCTATTGAAAATAGACTGGAACTGATTAAACGCTAGCGAAGCGGCAATAAAGAGTGAGAAAAGTTGATGTTTTGACATTTGATGGTGGCTGGAAGAAGGTGATTCGGTTAGGGGGGCAGTGCAAAAAAGTCAAAAGAAAGACACTCAAAGCGCTAGATAAGATAATTCGGATAGAGAATCCTTTGACTTTAACTGAAGTAATCTTGTGCGAACATTAACAGCATGAAAATTGACTTTTCATTGAGGTTTACAGGCTTTGACGCAAAAAAACACAGAATGCCTTTGAGTTCAGCCTGTGCGGAGAGTGTCTGGTAATCATTTTTCTTTTTATTGTTCTGCCATGATAAGACGTTTTACCACATCATGGAAATCCATTGTGCCTGGATCAGAAAAATTATTGCAAGCAAAAGCACCGTCGTTAACGCAGGAATCGTCAGGTATCTCATACGGACCTGTTTTCTCATTCAGGAGGAATTTTATTTACCGACAACTGTAGACCATGCAGGAAGAAAGATCGCACTACGGGTGAGTTCAATAGCGGGCAAATTTTGGGATAATGATTGTACTTTCTGATATCACGCATCTTACATTTTATTGCATGTAGTGATGCAATCATTCCCAGTTGAGTACAAAAAACACCCGTCAGGGGCAGGTGAACGTGTAGTGAATATGGTTATTGTGCACCACTGTAATTGCCTGAAAGTAAAAAAAACATAATACTTGCATCGGCTGACAGTCATTAAAAAAACACAATTCAAGCCGGAAGAATTGCATTGAACCTGGCAGAAATGCATTCAAATGCTAAATCCTCATCAAGTGGAAAAGAGCGCTTGGTTTATGTACAGCGTCTCTGTATTGATTCTATCTTTCAAAATGCTCCGTGAATGCTCGTTTTAGAATCATTGAAAGATTCAAAAACAGAAGTGTATGAGAATCTTCATTTAAAAGAAAAGCCCGGAGCTGGTGGCGAGCCGGGCCTGCACAAAGAGTGCGAATCATGATCAAACGGAGTTTTATCGATATCACAGGAAAGTGGTAGCGATAAACA
Source organism: Pantoea sp. BL1 (assembly GCF_000963985.1). Taxonomy (NCBI): domain Bacteria; kingdom Pseudomonadati; phylum Pseudomonadota; class Gammaproteobacteria; order Enterobacterales; family Erwiniaceae; genus Pantoea; species Pantoea sp. BL1. The sequence continues at coordinate 17,398 of NZ_JZRH01000030.1, forward strand.
CAGTTTAGACCGAGATAATGGGATTGCATGCGAAGCGGGAAGATTGAGTCATGACTAAATAATTTTATTAAGATAATGCCTATTATGACACAGACAAATCTAAGCGATGTTAATGGCCTAACGCAATGAAATAATTAGTTTAACCGAGTGAAGCTTACCTCTTCCCCAAGATCAAAGTTAAACAATCAAAAATCCTGTAATCAAATTGCTATAGTCAGATTCGCAATCATTAAAAACCAGGTTTGCCATCATGTAATCTAAGCGTGAGGGATGGATGTTTATTGAAAGTAATATTGAACTTATTCGGTGTGTGCTGGCGAAGTCATGCTTTGAACGACGGGATATATGGATGCACACTCTAGCCATTTGAGATAGCGCATGTTCTTAATGGGTTCAGGCCCCTGCCCGGAATGAGCAGGAGCATGCGGGTAATTTTCAGGGTTCGTCTATGCGTGAAACTTTTAAATGCGCATTTTTACCTTTGCCAAACACCTTGCCACTGACGCGAATTTTATCTTCAGAATTGAAGGTTTTGCTTTTGAAGGTAGCTACTGGAGCGTCAATATTCACCGTGCCCGTGCTGTCACGAAACTGATAAATGTCGCCTTTCACTTTTTTAACGATGTAACCCTCAAGAGTGACATAACCGCCCTGGCGGAAATCTTTGGTCAGTGTGACCGGTGTTTCCGAGGTGTCTTCGGATCCTTTGTAACCTGCATCTTCTTTGCTCTGAGGGGGTGGGGTTTTACCCGCTTCAAATCCGCCAGTTTCGGCATAAGTGCCAAAACTGAGAGGTAACATTACTGCGATCCAGGCAACTTTATTCATTTTAATCTCCATTTATGAGGAATCGACTTTAAGCCTGGCACAACATGACAAAAGTGACGGATGCGCACGTAGTTTTAATGTTACATAAAGAGTAATAATTCAGCGATCGGGGGAGCTAACGATCCATCCAGGGAGCTAAACGGGGGCAGAATCAGGGGCAAAGATCTATTTCAGAGTACTAAATGGGGCATTGTCATTGATGTTTAGTATAGAACGGCTCACTTACACGATATTTTAACCGACTTAGATATCATCAATATCCAATACTGCCAAGAACTTGCAGTAACTGTCTAATTTGTTCAGATTATATAGTTATTTCATCGTTACTTATTGATTTTAACACATTATTTTCACGCTTGAAAATGAACGCAAGGGCCGTTGGCGGCTGAATGAAGCTTCAGCGGCAATAAACCCCTATCACATGAGTGCGTATGGTACGGATTGCGCAGGCGAATGCCAGTCTGATGTGATCTCTTTTCACGGATTCCTGCGATAAAACCGCACACGTTGCCAGAACAATCTCCCCATTTATTGATCTGGGTAAAGATTGTGCGCATCGCTGCCTGACAGGATGGATGAAGTGTTTTCTTTAGTTTCTAAAGGTGAGGAGAGGTAGATGCAAACGTACGACATGGTTTTTGAAGAAGCGTGCCGGCTAGTCGGGCAATGTTATCTCGAGCTGGCGCAGCGCGGATCAGCAACAGAAAAAGAGGTGGTAGCGACGGAATTGCGCAATCTGCAACTGCGCTATCGGGAACTCACCGGCTCGCCAAATCGCGCGGTTGAAATGGCGATCATTCAGCTTCAACCCTGTTGAAATATCAAGCCCGGCCCGCGCGCCGGGCTTGATTCATTTAGTCACTTTTCTCTGCTTTACCGGCCATTTCCGCCAGTCTCTGATAGCGTTGATTGGCGGCTTCGGTTGCTTCCTGCCATAGCTGCGCAGCGGCTTCCGGTTCACGGGTTTGCAACTGGCGGAAACGCTGCTCGTTCATCAACGCCTCTTCCAGCACCGAGGTGGGCGGGCGAGAGTCCAGCGCCAGTGCCGCTTTGCCTTGCTCGGCCCGACGCGGATCAAAACGATACAGCGGCCAGAATCCACTGGTGGTCAACAATCGCATCTGCTCATGACTATAGGCAAGATCGTAGCCGTGCTCTTCACACGGACTGTAGGCGATGATCAGCGATGGGCCGGGCCAGGCTTCAGCTTCCTGAATCGCTTTCACCGTCTGATTCAACTGCGCGCCCAGCGAGATTTGGGCCACATACACATGTCCATAAAGCATGGTGGCAACGCCTAAATCCTTACGTGCTTTGCGCTTGCCTTGCTCGCCAAACTTGGTCACTGCACCGAGCGGCGTGGCTTTGGAGGCTTGTCCGCCGGTATTGGAGTAGCACTGGGTATCGAGTACCAGCACATTGACGTTTTCGCTCAGGCTCATTACATGATCAAGACCGCCATAGCCGATGTCATAGGCCCATCCATCACCGCCAATCAGCCAGACCGATTTCTCAACCAGCGCATCGGCGATAACCTGCAATTCGCCAGCGTGCGCTGATGATGAGGCAGACAACTGCTGGCGCAGTTGCGCAATTTGCTCACGACGTAGCGATGTCAGTACATTCTCTTGTTTAAGTGCCGCCACTAAGTCATCAGGCAACAGCGGCGCGCACTGATCTAACAAACGGAGCGCGCGCTGTTTTTGCTGATCGACACTCAAGCGGAAGCCGAGTCCGAACTCAGCGTTATCTTCAAACAGAGAATTTGCCCATGCTGGGCCGCGTCCTTCTGCGTTGGTGGTGTAAGGCGTGGAAGGGAGATTGCCGCCATAAATGGATGAGCAGCCGGTGGCATTGGCAATCAACAGGCGATCGCCATACAACTGCGTCAGCAATTTAATGTACGGCGTCTCCCCGCAGCCGGAGCAGGCACCTGAGTACTCGAACAGGGGGGTGATCAGCTGCGATGTTCGAATATCAATACGCTCCAGCTGTTCCGCAGTGATTTCCGGCAGCGCAAGAAACGCATCGTAATTCGCTTTTTCAGTTTCGACATGCTCGAGGCGGGACTGCATGTTGATGGCTTTAATTTCCGGATGCTGGCGATCGCTGGCTGGGCACACTTCCACACAGAGATTACAGCCGGTGCAATCCTCAGGCGCCACCTGCAACACGTATTTTTGGCCGCGCATATCGCGCGATTTGACGTCCAGTGAGGCGAGGGAATCCGGTGCGGAATCCAGTGCCTCAGGCGCGACGACTTTGGCACGAATCGCCGCGTGTGGGCATGCTGCTACGCAGTGGTTACACTGCGTACAAAGGTCGGGTTGCCAGATGGGGATCGCTTCCGCAATGTTGCGTTTTTCCCACTGCGTGGTGCCGACGGGCCAGGTGCCATCCGGCGGCAGTGCTGACACCGGGAGTTTATCGCCTAAGCCCGCCAGCATGGCAGCGGTGACGGTTTTGACAAAATCCGGTGCGCTGTCGGATACCACCGGCGGACGGTGCGGGCTGTGCTGATCAACCGCCTGCAGCGGCACCGCTTCCAGCGCTTGCTGTGCCATTGTCAGGGCCTGCCAGTTACGCTGCACCAGCTCCTCGCCTTTACTGCTGTAGCTGCGTGCAATGGCATTTTGCAGTTCCGTTAAGGCACTGTCGCCGGGCAGGATCTGCGTCAACTGGAAGAATGCCATTTGCATCACGGTATTGATGCGCGCGCCAAGCTGGCATTCACGCGCGATGCGCGCCGCGTTGATAACAAAGAAACGTGCCTGTTTATCGTTGAGCTGGCTCTGTACTTCCTGCGGCAAGCGTGACCAGACTTCATCGGCGGCATAAGGCGTGTTCAGCAGAAAAATGCCGCCCGGTTTTAGCTGATCAAGCATCGAATACTTGTCGATAAATTGCAGTTGATGGCAGCCAATAAAATCCGCCTGCTGCACCAGATAGGCTGACTGGATGGGATGCTCACTGACGCGCAGATGGGAAACGGTCAGGCCGCCGGCTTTTTTCGAGTCATAGACGAAATAGCCTTGCACATGCCACGGCGTGGCATTGCCGATGATCTTCAGATTGTTTTTGCTGGCGCTCACGCTGCCATCACTGCCGAGGCCGTAAAATAGCGCTTCCAGTCGTGCCTGGTTTGGCACGATGTTAGCTTCCATCGGCAGCGATAAGTGCGTGACATCATCATAAATACCCACGGTGAAACGTGCAGGCGGCTGTTCACGTTGCAGCGCACGGAACACGGCGAGCACAGCATCAGGGGCAAACTCTTTCGATGATAGACCGTAGCGTCCGCCAATCACCTTCGGCAGCGTCGGGCGTTCACCCCGGCTAAAGGCTTCAGCCAGCGCGGTCATCACATCCAGAAACAGTGGTTCACCCAGTGCGCCAGGCTCTTTGGTGCGATCGAGCACCGCCACGCGCTGAACGGAAGCAGGCAGCGCGTTGATCAAATGTGCCGCAGAGAAGGGGCGATAGAGGCGCACTTTTACCAATCCCACTTTTTCGCCGCGCTGTAACAGGACGTCAATCGCCTCTTCGGCGGTGCCGCAACCCGATCCCATCATCACTATCACGCGCTCAGCCTGCGGATGGCCATAATACTCAAACGGCTGATAGCGGCGGCCTGTCTCAGCAGCAAAGGCGTCCATAGCGGCTTCAACATGGCCGGTGCAGGCGTCATACCAGCGGTTGGTGGCTTCGCGCGACTGGAAATAGGTGTCAGGGTTGGCAGAGGTGCCGCGGATCGTTGGGTGATCCGGCGTCAGTGCGCGTGCACGATGCGCGGCAATCGCGGTTTTCGGCATTAATGCCTGCAGCGTTTCATCGCTGATCGGCACGATTTTGTTGATTTCATGTGAGGTGCGGAAGCCGTCAAAGAAGTGAATAAAGGGCACGCGGCTATTTAGTGAAGCCATCTGTGAAATCAGTGCGAAATCCTGGGCTTCCTGCACGCTGGAGGCACACAACTGCGCGCAACCGGTCTGGCGAACGGCCATCACATCGGAGTGATCGCCAAATATCGACAGCGCATGCGTGGCAACAGTGCGCGCTGCGACATGCAGAACAAACGGCGTTAACTGTCCGGCCAGTTTATACAGTGTTGGGATCATCAGCAGCAAGCCCTGTGATGACGTGAACGTGGTGGAAAGGGCGCCGGTTTGCAATGCACCGTGCACGGTGGCGATCGCACCGCCTTCTGACTGCATCTCCACCACGCGGGGGATATCACCCCAGATATTGCGGCGACCTTCGCCAGACCAACTGTCGGCCAGTTCAGCCATGGTGGAGCTGGGTGTGATGGGATAAATGGCGATCACTTCACTGGTGCGGAAAGCCACCGAAGCCACCGCACCGTTGCCGTCGACGGTAATCATAAATCGTCCTTTGCTACGCTGAGAAACCCGAAACTTTACGGGGGTAATGATTCAGTTTAGCAAAGGGGGTTAACAGGACTTTTTCATCTGTGTGGTGAAGACAGGTGAACGCACTGCCATCTAAAGTTGTCGGTTTTTACATCATTTCCAGTGACTGAACGCCTTTGATCTCCATCACTTTATCGTAAATAGCGTGAATTGCGGCATTGCGTGACAATGTCACCTCTACGCTGAGTTCACACAGGCCGTTTTCTTCATCCCGATTCACCACGGCGATATGACCATAGCGAATATTTTCGCGTTGCAGCACCAGCAACACCAGCGGCACACTTTTGGGTTTGAGGTGCACCATCAAGGTATGATGGCGACCGATCAGCCAATGGCTGATGCGGCGGAAGGTCTCTAGCACCACCAGCGCTAACACCGTGCCATAGATACCAATTTCATACATGCCGCTACCAATCACCAGGCCAATCGCTGCGGTGACCCACAAGCCTGCGGCGGTGGTTAAACCCTTGACCACTTGTTTTTGAATGATGATGGTCCCGGCACCCAGGAAGCCCATCCCGCTCACGACCTGCGCCGCAATTCGGCTGGGATCGAGCGCCACGTGATCACTATCAAGCATGTCGGCGAAGCCATATTTCGATACCAGCATAAACATGGCACTACCGATACCCACCAAAATATGGGTGCGTAAACCGGCCTCTTTGGCGCGCATCTGACGTTCGAGACCAATCAGCCCACCCAAAATGCCGGCGAGCGCAATACGGATCAACATGTCCGTTAGCATGATTCCTCCTTACGCATTGAAAAATAGGATTGTTTCGGTGAAAAAGGCTATTCAGATCCAATCAGGATAATTCTGCTTGCAAAAGGCGATAAAAAAATTTGTAAAAAGCTGTGTCGCCTATCGATCCCTTAACCTACCTGACATATGCTGGTGGCTCTTTTACGCCCAACTCCCCGGAGCCCGACCGATGAAAGCCGCTACCTTACTGCTGGCCGGTGCAGCACTGTTACTTTCTGCCTGCAGCAGCAACAGTGATGACGAACCACCGCAACAGGCTACCGCAGCACACGTTCAACCACATGTTGTGATGGCCTCCATGGCCGAAGTGAATTGCAGTAATGCCGGGGGAACGTTGGCGTTTTCACGCCAGCTGGATGGATCGCGTATTGGCATGTGCCAGTTAGCCAACGGCCGTCGTTGTGACGAGCAGGCGCTGATGGGTGGGCAGTGCGCCCGCTGAGGCAGGCGCAGCATCTTTACGCTTTCACCTGATTCGGGCAGGTTTCGCCACGTTCAAGCTGACTTAAATTGCTGAGCGTGGTTTCGGAAATCGCCGTCAGGGCTTCGGCGGTCAGAAATGCCTGATGGCCGGTGAACAACACGTTATGGCAGGCTGACAGGCGACGGAACACATCGTCCTGAATCACATCATTCGATTTATCTTCAAAGAACAGATCGCGTTCATTTTCATACACGTCCATACCCAGCGAACCTATCTTTTGCTGCTTAAGTACATCAATGGCTGCCTGTGAGTCGATCAGGCCACCACGACTGGTGTTGATGATCATCACGCCATCTTTCATCTGGTTAAAGGCTTGCGCGTTCAACAGATGATGATTTTCCGGCGTCATTGGGCAATGCAACGTAATCACATCGGATTCGGCAAACAGCGTTTTGAGGTCGACATACTCGACACCCAGTTCGAGTGCCGCAGCGTTTGGATAAGGGTCAAACGCCAGTAAACGCATGCCAAAGCCTTTCAGGATGCGCAAGGTTGCCACGCCGATTTTACCGGTGCCAACGACACCGGCCGTTTTGCCGTGCATATTAAAGCCGGTCAGCCCATCCAGTGAGAAGTTAGCATCACGTGTGCGTTGATAGGCGCGGTGAATGCGGCGATTCAGCGTCATCATTAATCCCACCGCATGTTCCGCCACGGCTTCCGGCGAGTAGGCCGGTACACGCACCACCTGCAGGCCCAGACTTTCGGCTGCGGCAAGATCGACATTATTGAACCCGGCACAGCGTAACGCGATCGTTTTCACGCCCAGTGCTGCCAGCTCCTCCAGCACCCCTTTACTGCCATCATCATTGACGAAAATGCACACGGCATCGCAGCCGGCGGCATTCTTGGCGGTGGTTTCGCTGAGCAGGAAGTCAAAAAATTGCAGCTCAAATCCAAAGCTGGCATTGACGTGTTCGAGGTATTTCTGGTCGTAATGTTTGGTACTGTAAACCGCAACTTTCATTATTTCGCTCCTGAAAAATGCAACGTCGGTGTCCTCACAGAATAACGTTTTCTACATCATTTTGCTGATCTTCAGCCAGGCTATACAGGTAACACCTTCATTTGCCGGGCATAACATGACATCATCTCCGTCAGGATTGCGTAAAGAACAGGATAGTTAACTGCCATGTCGCGGGGCCTCCGTCGAACACTTGCTGCGCTACTGGCGCTGATACTGCTGCTGTTGGGATTATTGCTGACGCTGACGCAATGGTTGCCGCGTCTGGCGGGGATCTGGCTGCCGGAAAATACCCGCGTGGAGCTCAATGGCTCACCGCGCTGGCATCACGGCGGCGTGCATTTTCCGGCGGTACGCTATCTGGCCAGTGATTGCGAACTGGCAACGGTAAAAGATGTGGCGCTGGGTTGGCAAGATAAACGCTGGCAGCTCAGTGCACAGGACGTGCAGCTTAATAGTGATTGCCTGCAAGCCCTGCCACAGAGCGATGCCAGTGGTGCGCCGCGCAGCCTGGCCGAATGGCAACAGATGCTGCCGGGCGCTGATATCCATCTGGAGCAACTGAGTATTTTACCCTGGCAGCAATATGCCGGTCGTTTTGACCTCAGCTTCGATAAAACCGTCCAGCAGTTGCACTATCAGGGCGATAACCTCCAGGTTGATGCGCGTTTGCAAGGGCAGCAACTGCAGATCGCACAATTCCAGCTCAGCCATCCTCTGCTGCCAAAACCGCTCGATTTGCACGGAGAGTTAACGCTTCCCACCTTTGCCAATGGGTTACCGATTGCGGGCGAACTCAGCGGCGACGTCAATCTGGCGCAGTGGCCGCAGCCACTGGCATTGACGCTTAACTGGCAGCAGCAGCAGGGCACACTGGTGATTAATCAACAGGGCGACGATCAGCCTTTGTTACAGTTACCGTGGCAGGTCGATGCACAGCAGATTCGTATCACCCAGGGACATTGGCGCTGGCCGCTAGCCGATCAGCCTTTGTCGGGCGGTCTGGCGCTCACGCTGGAGCACTGGCAGCAGGGGCTGGAAAACACTCAAGTCAGCGGACGGTTTAACCTGCTCACCACGGGGCGCGGAGGTAAGGGAAACCTGGTGCTGAGTGTCGGGCCGGGCACATTGAGCCTGACTGACAGCGCGTTACCGTTCCAGCTAACCGGCGAAAGTAAGTTTGCCGATCTGCAGTTATTCGGCAGTATGCCGGGAATGCTACACGGCATGCTGACTGACCCGCAAATCACGTTCAAACAAGGCGCACTGCTGCGCCTGCGTGGACGCTTGCTGTCGACGCTGGAAGTGGACGAAGCGCGCTGGCCGCTGGCGGGTGTCACGCTGGCTTCGCGCGGCATTAATGGCCGTCTGCAGGCCATTTTAAAGGCACACGATCCCAACTTTGGTCGCTTCACGCTGCATCTTGATGGCCGCGCCAGCGATTTTTTGCCAGACAGCGGACGCTGGAACTGGCGATACTGGGGCGATGGATTGATGCAGCCACTCAATGCCAAATGGGATGTGAAGGGCACGGGCAGCTGGCAGGATACGTTAATCAGCCTGGACACACTCAACACCGGTTTTGATCAACTGGCTTATGGCATGGTGCAGGTTGATAAACCGCGCCTGACCTTGACCGCACCGGTGCGCTGGCAGCGAGACGTTGCGCATCCGGCTTTCAACGGGGGTTTTACCCTGAAATCCGGTCAGACGCAGTTTAGCTATGGCGGCTGGTTGCCGCCTTCAGAACTGCGCTTTGAGGCCAAAGGCAGCGATCCGAGTCGCTTTATCTGGCGTGGACAACTGACTGCTGAGGATATCGGCCCGGTGCGGGTTCACGGTCGCTGGGATGGTGAACGTCTGCGTGGTGAAGCCTGGTGGCCCGCGCAGTCATTAGCCGTGTTCCAGCCGCTGCTCAGCAGCGATTTGAAGATGCGCATTCAGTCAGGTGAACTGCGGGCACAAATGGCGTTTTCTGCGGCCACCCAACAGGGCTTCGAAGCCGGTGGTTTCTGGGCAGTGAAACAAGGCAGCGTGTGGATGCCGGACAGCGAAATCAATGGCATCGACTTCACGCTGCCATTCCGCCTCAAGGATCACCAATGGCAGTTAGGGCGGCGTGGTCCGGTTTCACTGCGCATCGCCGAGGTCAAAAATCAGTTTGCCTTGCAGAACATTACCGCCGATCTGCAGGGTCACTATCCATGGCAGGAGCGCCAGCCGCTCACGCTGAGCAACGTCAATCTCGATCTGCTGGGCGGTCATGTCAGCATGCCAGAGCTGAGGATGCCGCAGCATGAGCCCGCGCGCGTTTCACTGCGCGAGATTGACCTCAGCAGGCTGATCACGGCAATCAAACCGAAGCAGTTTGCCATGTCGGGCAAAGTGAATGGCGAGCTGCCGCTGTGGGTGAATAATCCACAATGGTTGATTGAGAAAGGCTGGATTGCCAATAGCGGCCCGCTGACGTTCCGAATGGACAAAGATATGGCCGATGCCATCGTCAGCAATAATTTTGCTGCGGGAGCCGCCATGGACTGGCTGCGCTACATGGAGATTTCCCGTTCGTGGGCAACATTAGATCTCGATAATTTCGGCAATCTTACGATGCAGTCCGAAGTGAAAGGCACCAGTCAGTTTAGTAATCGCCGACAATCAATCAATCTCAACTATCGGCATCAGGAAAATCTGTTCCAGCTGTGGCGCAGCCTGCGCTTTGGCGATAATTTGCAATCCTGGGTGGAACAAAATGCCACCCTGCCATCGAAGAAGGATCCCCAACCATGAGCCTCAGGGCATTGCTGGTGTTGGCAGCTGGGCTGCCGCTGATCGGTTGCGTGCCGCGCATTGAAGTGGCGGCACCGAAAGAGCCGATCACCATCAATATGAACGTGAAGATCGAACATGAAATCCACATCAAGGTCGATAAAGATGTGGAAGCGTTGCTGAAAAACCAAAGCGGCCTGTTTTGAGGAGCGGCATGATGAAATCAAAAGCGATGGCATGGTTGCTGGCGCTGCTGCTGGTGCCTTCAGCCTGGGCACTGACGCTGGATGAAGCGCGGCAGCAGGGGCGCGTCGGTGAAACACTCAGTGGCTATGTGGCGGCGCGTCAGCAAGACGATGAAACGCTGGCGCTGGTGAAACGGATTAACGATGGCCGTTCGCAGCAATATCAGCGCGTCGCGCAGCAGAATAATCTCACTACCAGCGAAGTGGCACGTATCGCAGGTGAGAAACTGGTGAGTCGCGCGGGCAGCGGGGAATATGTGCGCGGCATCAACGGGCAGTGGTTACGTAAGTAAAGCCAAAATGGGTAATAAACAGCCATAAAAAAGCCGGGCACTCAGGCCCGGCAAAGATGGCATCATACCCATTATTCTCGGGTATTCATCACGTTCTTAAGATTACGCAGCAACAATTTGCTTGATGGCATCTTTGGCGTCGTTAGCCGCTTTCGTTGCCACCTCTGGACCATAAGCAATACCTTCCGCGAACACGAAGTTCACATCGGTGATGCCGATGAAGCCCAGGAACAATTTCACGTATGGGGTCAGCAGATCGGTTGGGGTATCTTTGTGGATACCGCCACGGCTGGACAGGATCACGGCACGTTTACCTGTGACCAGACCTTCCGGGCCCGCTTCGGTGTAACGGAAGGTGACGCCAGCACGAGCGATCAGGTCGAAGTAGTTTTTCAACTGAGTCGGGATGTTGAAGTTGTACATTGGCGCGGCGATAACCACAGTGTCATGCGCTTGCAGTTCTGCAATCAGCTCATCAGACAGTGCCAGGGCTTCCTGCTGACGTGGAGACAGCGGAGCATCGGAAGGACGCAGTGCGCCAACTAACTCGCCATCCAGAACCGGAATTGGCTGAGCAGCCAGATCGCGAACGGTCACTTCATTGCCTTTGGCGCGCGCTTCTTCAGCGTAGAAGTCAGCCAGTTGGTTTGACTGAGAATAACCGGCCAGAATGCTTGATTTCAGAACTAAAACTTTGCTCATGGTATTTTCCTGTGCGTTACGCGGTTAGCTTACCGCTCAATGCGTTACACTCTACGGAGTTCCTCCGCGAGGTAAAAGCGCAATATTTCGAGACCTATGTTCGAAATTATTGAATAAGGTCGCACGTCCGGTCAGGTGAGGTTTTCCAGAGTGTGCTATCATGCCGGGCAATAATTGATTGAATCCGCCGGGAAATTTCAGCCGGTATAGAGCGCACTTTGCCAGGCTCGCCGCGACAACAGGTAACTCATCACTATGTCATCATCCCAAACGTCCTCTTTGGCGCCGCTCTGGTCGCGGCTCGATAATCTGACGCTGCGCGATCGCCAGCGTTTGCAACGTCGCCTGCATGGCGCAGCGAAGGTGAAAAATCCAGCCGCGCAGCAAGGTATTGCGACAGAATTAGAGTCTGAATTTGCTGCCGCTGAACAGCGCATAGCCCAACGCACGGCGGCCACGCCACGCATCACTTTCCCGGAAAACCTGCCGGTCAGTCAAAAGCAGCAAGAAATCGCTGAGGCGATTCGCGATCATCAGGTGGTGATAGTGGCCGGGGAAACCGGTTCAGGGAAAACGACCCAGCTGCCGAAGATTTGCCTGGCGCTCGGACGGGGTGTGAAAGGGTTGATTGGTCATACGCAGCCACGCCGACTGGCCGCGCGTACGGTCGCCAACCGTATTGCCGATGAGTTAGAAACCTCGCTCGGCGGCACTATCGGCTACAAAGTGCGCTTTAACGATCAGGTCAGCGACACCACCCAGGTGAAGCTGATGACCGACGGTATTCTGCTGGCGGAAATCCAGCAGGATCGTCAGTTGTTGCAATATGACACCATCATCATCGATGAAGCGCACGAACGCAGTCTGAACATCGATTTTCTGCTGGGGTATTTGCGTGAGCTGCTGCCGCGCCGCCCCGATTTAAAAGTGATCATCACCTCGGCGACCATCGACCCGCAGCGTTTCTCGCGCCACTTCAATAATGCGCCGGTGATTGAAGTCTCAGGCCGAACCTATCCAGTCGAAGTGCGCTACCGCCCAATGGTGGAAGACGCTGACGATACCGACCGCGATCAGCTGCAGGCGATTTTTGACGCCGTAGATGAGTTAGGTCAGGAAAGCCGCGGCGATATTCTGATCTTTATGAGTGGCGAGCGTGAAATTCGCGATACCGCCGATGCGCTGATGAAGCGCGATATCCCGCATACCGAAATCCTACCGCTGTATGCGCGTCTGTCGAATGCCGAGCAGAACCGTGTATTCCAGTCGCACAGCGGGCGCCGTATCGTGCTGGCCACCAACGTGGCGGAAACGTCACTGACGGTGCCGGGGATTAAGTACGTTATCGATCCCGGTACGGCGCGCATTAGCCGCTACAGCTATCGTACTAAGGTGCAGCGTCTGCCGATCGAGCCAATTTCTCAGGCTTCCGCCAATCAACGTAAAGGACGTTGCGGACGTGTGTCGGAAGGGATCTGTATTCGTCTCTATTCTGAAGACGATTTCCTCAGTCGCCCGGCGTTTACCGATCCGGAAATTCTGCGTACTAATCTGGCGTCGGTTATCCTGCAAATGACCGCGCTTGGCCTGGGTGATATCGGCGCGTTCCCGTTTGTTGAAGCGCCCGATAAGCGCAATATTCAGGATGGCGTGCGACTGCTGGAAGAGTTAGGTGCCATCACGCTGAGTGAAGATGAAACCTATAAGCTGACGACGTCTGGCCGCCAGTTGGCGCAATTGCCGGTAGATCCGCGTCTGGCACGCATGGTGCTGGAAGCACAAAAGTTCGGTTGCGTGCGTGAAGCGATGATCATTACTGCGGCCTTATCGATTCAGGATCCGCGCGAGCGCCCGAGTGATAAACAGCAGGCATCCGATGAAAAACACCGGCGCTTTGCTGACAAAGAGTCGGATTTCCTCTCATTTGTGAATCTGTGGAATTACCTGCAGGAGCAGCAAAAAGCCCTGTCGGGCAATCACTTCCGTCGCCAGTGTAAAACCGATTTCCTCAATTATCTGCGCGTGCGTGAATGGCAGGATATTTACACGCAGTTGCGTCAGGTGGTACGCGAACAAGGCATGCCGGTTAACAGCGAACCCGCGCCATATCGTGAAGTGCACTGCGCCTTACTGACCGGATTGCTGTCGCACATTGGTCAGAAAGATAATGAGAAGCAGGAATTCACCGGCGCGCGTAACGCCCGCTTCTCCATCTTCCCTGGCTCCGGCCTGTTTAAGAAGCCGCCGAAGTGGACGATGGTCGCGGAACTGGTGGAGACCAGCCGCTTGTGGGGCCGCGTGGCCGCACGTATCGATCCCGAATGGATTGAACCACTGGCCCAGCATCTGATTAAACGTAGCTACAGCGAACCGCACTGGGAGAAAGCCCAGGGTGCGGTGATGGCGACAGAGAAAGTCACGCTTTACGGGCTGGCAATCGTGCAGGCGCGTAAGGTCAACTACAGTCGCATCGATGCGCCACTCAGTCGTGAGCTGTTTATCCGTCACGCGCTGGTGGAAGGCGACTGGCAAACGCGCCATGCGTTCTTGCGTAACAACCTCAAATTACGCAGTGAAGTGGAAGATCTGGAACACAAATCACGTCGGCGTGACATTCTGGTGGATGATGAAACGCTATTTGCTTTCTACGACCGTCGCATTGGCGCTGATGTGGTCTCCGCACGCCACTTTGATAGCTGGTGGAAACAGGTGAGCAAAGACAATCCTGACCTGCTGAGTTTTGATAAGCAGATGCTGATCAAAGATGGCGCGGATAAAGTCAGCCAGCTTGATTACCCGAACTTCTGGCATCAGGGCAATCTGAAGCTGAAACTGAGCTATCAGTTTGAACCCGGCGCGGATGCCGATGGTGTTACCGTTCACATTCCCTTGCCGTTGCTGAATCAGATTGAAGAGGGCGGTTTTGAGTGGCAGATCCCCGGTGTGCGCCGTGAGTTGGTGATTGCACTGATTAAATCGTTGCCAAAACCGACGCGCCGTAATCTGGTGCCCGCACCGAACTACGCGGAAGCTTTCCTCGGTTGTGTGAAAGCGATGGAGTTACCGCTGCTCGATGCGCTGGAGCGCGAGTTCCGCCGCATGACCGGGGTGACCATTGATCGGGAAGCCTGGCAGTGGGATCAGGTGCCCGATCACCTAAAAATGACCTTCCGCATTGTGGATGAACACAATCGCAAGCTGCAGGAAGGCAAAGATCTGCATCAGCTTAAGCAGGTGTTGAAAGGGAAAGTGCAGGAAACGCTGTCGAAAGTCGCGGACGATGGGCTGGAGCAGAGCGGACTGCACATCTGGAGCTTTGGTGATTTGCCGCAAAGTTACGAGCAGAAACGCGGCAGCTATCAGGTTAAAGCCTGGCCCGCACTGGTCGACGAGAAAGACAGTGTCGCCATTCGCCTGTTCGACAACGAGCTTGAGCAGCAAAAGATGATGTGGCGAGGTCAGCGTCGCTTGCTGTTACTGAACATCCCGTCGCCAATCAAGTATCTGCACGAGAAACTGCCCAACAAAGCTAAACTCGGCTTGTACTTCAATCCTTACGGCAAAGTGCTGGATCTGATTGATGACTGCATCGCTTGTGGTGTCGACAAACTGATGGCGGAAGCGGGCGGTCCGGCATGGCAACAAGAGAACTTCGAGCAGCTGCGCGACAAAGTGCGTGCTGAATTGAACGAAACCGTGGTCACTATCGCCAAACAGGTCGAGCAGATTCTGACCAGCGTGTTCAATATCAACAAATTCCTGAAAGGTCGTGTCGACATGACGCTGGCGCTGGCACTGTCTGATATTAAAGCGCAAATGAGCGGACTGGTTTACCGCGGCTTTGTCACCGGGAATGGTTACCAGCACCTGGGCGATACGTTGCGCTATTTACAGGGCATCGAGCGCCGCCTTGAAAAATTGCCGTCAGACCCCTACAGCGACCGTGCGCGCATGTTGAAAGTGCAAGCCACAGAGCAGGCGTGGCAGACATGGCGCAATAAACTGCCCCCGCAGCGTCAGGATGATGCTGAAGTTCAGGCGATTCGCTGGATGCTAGAGGAGTTGCGGATTAGCTATTTTGCTCAGCAGTTGGGCACACCTTATCCCATCTCTGATAAGCGCATCCTGCAGGCGATGGAGCAAATTAGCTGAGTCAACAAAAGCACAGAGGCGCTATTTCTGCGCCTCTGTGAGTGAAATATCGCTGACTGCGCATGAAACACTCTCGCGCGAAGAAGGTGAGCGATTCAGTGGCAAAATCTTATTTCGCCAGCGCTTCCAGACTGTCTTTAAACGACGTCACCGCGATGGCACGGTTATCCGCGCGATAACGGTCCGCCGGAGCGGGTGCAGAGCTTTGCACGGCAATCAGTTTCCAGCCATCACCACTTTTCAGCAGAAGAGGCGATCCGCTGTCACCGGGCAACGTATCACATTGATGCGACAGCACGGCACGTTGCGCCCAGCCGGTAATCAGGCAGTCGCTGTGAGAATAGAGCGTGTCGAGGTGATCCGCCGGGTAACCGGCTTGTGTCACTTTGCGTTCGGTGGTTTTCAACGCATCGGTTAAATCGCTGCGTGAGCCGTCAAATAAGGGGATGGGTACGATACCCGACGGCGGATTATGCAAAATAACCAGCCCGTAATCGTAAGGTGCCGCGCCCGGTGGCACGATCCAGCCCTCACCATCGGCCTGTAGCCTGCGCGCCAGTGAAGGTTCTACACGCGCATCAATATCATGTATTTCGTAACGCCAGCCTTTAGCACCTGACATAAAACGCAGCGCCACCGGTTTATCAAATTTACCCGGAGGGGCGAGCAGGCAGTGTCCAGCGGTTAATGCCAGATGCGCGGATATCAGGGTTGCCGTGCAGAGGTTGCCACTTTCGGTCTCCAGCTGGCCAATGGCATCCCAGGGAGCGGCACTCACATCCGTAATGGCTTTGCGGTGGTCTTTACCAAAAAATAGCGTCTTGATGTCTTCCGGGCTTGGCCCATCTTCATCATCGGCATGTGCTGCGAGGTTAAAACTGAAAATTCCAACAAGTAACAGGATAGCCAGGCGCATAGTTCTCTCAATGGCGAGAATAAGAAGAGGTTATTGTCATCACGCTTGAGCGATAACTATAGTCGGAGAGCGGGAAAAAAGGGAGAAATATTGGAGTAATCAGCACGCTACAACGACTAGATAAAAAAGCTGGCTGCAACAATGCCGCACAGGATCATCACAATCAGGATAATTTCGAAGCGATAGCGACGCACCATTTTTCGCTACTCCAGTAAATAAACACCCGGCATAACCGGGTGTTTTCAATCGTTAATGCGGTGTTGGCGCTAAGAGGCCGACTTATTTAGCCGCTTTTTTCACTTTGTGATGCTTTTTAGCAGCCTGAGCTTTCTGAACTGGTTTGGTTACTTTTTTGTGGTGCTTTTTAGCAGCCTGAGCTTTCTGTGCAGCTGGCTTGGTTGCTTTTTTGTGGTGCTTTTTAGCGGCCTGGGCTTTCTGTGCAGCTGGCTTGGTTGCTTTTTTGTGGTGCTTTTTAGCAGCCTGGGCTTTCTGTGCAGCTGGCTTGGTGGCTTTTTTGTGGTGCTTTTTAGCAGCCTGAGCTTTCTGAGCAGCTGGCGCTTTCTTCGCTACTTTTTTGTGTTTCTTAGCAGCCTGAGCTTTCTGGGCAACTTTCTTATGATGAACTGCTTTGTGCTCAACAGGTGCTGCGGTAGTGGTAGCGGCAGCAGCCGGAGCAGCTGTAGTGGTCTCAGCAGCGAAAGCAACAGAAGACATACCCATAGCAGCGGCGATCACCAGTGCAACTAATTTTTTCATCGCAAAATCCTCGAACTATTTTTTCATGTGTAGCCCACTGCGGGGCCGGTGAAAGAACTATATGAAAAACAATTCGGTCTTTCCGTGAGGCATTGGTATCGGCGTGTAACGGAATGTACAAAGGCGGGTAAAGGAAGTGAAAAGGGCGGCCCATCAGGCCGCCGCGCAGTTTACTCAGAGAGATAGCGTTGTTCAAGGTGCTGACGGAAATAGTGCGGATTCAGTGTTTCACCCGTGGCATTCACCAACAGTTGCTGCGTCGGGAAGCGGCTGCCGTGCTGCCAGATGTTCTGCTGTAACCAATCAAACACCGGCTGCAACTCTCCGTTACGGATCAGATCATCCACTTGTGGGATAGCGCGTTTCACCGCCTGGAACAGCTGGGCGGCGTACATGGCACCCAGCGTGTACGTTGGGAAGTAACCAAAGGCGCCATCGGTCCAGTGAATGTCTTGCATGCAGCCATCGCGGTAGTTGCCACGCGTATCCATTCCCAGAGACTGCTGCATTTTCTCATCCCACAGCGCGGGGATGTCATCAACTTCAATCTCGCCTTCAATCAACGCACGTTCGATTTCGTAACGCAGGATCACATGAGCGGGATAGCTCAGTTCATCGGCATCCACGCGGATAAAGCCCGGCTTCACGCGTTGTGTCTGACGAACAAAGTTATCCAGCGCCAATGCGGGCTGGTCACCCATCAGGGCGACGACCTGCGGATGAATATGCTGCAGGAACGCCTTGCTGCGGCCCAACTGCATCTCCATAAACAGGCTTTGTGATTCATGCATGGCGGTCGATCGCGCATGTGCCACCGGTTGTCCACGCCATTGCTGCGGTAAATTCTGCTCGTAACGTGCGTGGCCGGTTTCGTGGATCACGCCCATCATCGCACTCAGGAAATCGTTCTCATTGTAACGTGTGGTAATGCGCACATCTTCTGGCACGCCACCACAGAAGGGGTGAGCGCTGACATCCAGGCGGCCATGGTTGAAATCGAAGCCCAGAGTTTTCATCACACTCAAACCGAGTTGCTTTTGCGCTTCAATGGCAAAGGGACCCACCGGCGCCGCGATGGCGGTTCTCTGTTGCTTCTCGACGGCTTTTTGCAGCAGTGCGGGCAGCCAGCTTTTCAACTCGCCAAAGGTACTGTCGAGTTGCGCACTGGTCATGCCGGGTTCGAACACATCCAGCAGCGCGTCATACCGAGACACACCCAGTGCATCGGCGCGCAGTTGTGCTTCTTCACGGCTGAGTTTCACCACTTCTTTCAGGTTAGCTGAGAAGCCTTGCCAGTCATTGGCGGGGCGCTGTTGGCGCCAGGCATGCTCACAACGCGAACCGGCCAGCGATTTGGCTTCGACTAATGAAGCGGGCAGAATCGTTGCCTGTTGCCAGGCACGCTGCATTTCGCTCAGGTTGGCTTGCTCAACATCGTTCAACGATTCCTGCTGAGCGGCATCGAACAGGTCGCCGAGGCGTTTATCGGTCAACAGTTCATGCATAAACACGCTGAGTTCCGCCATGGCTTCACCACGCGCCTGGCTGCCGCCGGGTGGCATCGTGGTTTGCATATCGACACCGGCGATAGCCCCAAGGTGGCCAAAGCGCGCCAGGCGCTGGAAAGTTTTGCTAAGTTCCTGATAAGCAGAAGTCACAATTAAAGCTCCTTATGACGGTAAACGGGGCGAAATATCTCGCAAGGGTAGATCAACCGGCCAGCAGAAGCGAACGCAGGCGCCACCAAGCGGACTGCTCTCAATAGTGACATGTCCCTGTAGTGCCTGGGCAATGGAGTGGACAATTGCCAGCCCAAGCCCGCAGCCACCGGTCGCGCGATCCCGACTGGGATCGAGACGAACAAAAGGTTCGAACACGCGCGCGCGTTCTTCGGGGGGGATACCCGGCCCATCATCTTCGACCTGTAAATTACCGATGGCGCCGTCAAACCACAGGCTCACGCGCAGCCGCTGCTGGGCATAACGCAGCGCATTGTTCACCAGATTATCCAGAACGCGCTCCATCAGACGGGTATCGGCGGATCCCACATTCTCAAGTTGCGGAATATCCAGGGCGATATGTGCCTGCGGATTCATGGTTTGTACATCTTCGATATGCACTCGCAGCCACTGCGCCAAATCAAACGATTGAAGGTTGAGATCGACACGCGGGCGGTCGAGGCGCGCATAGGTCAACAGCTCTTCTATCAGACTCTCTAATTGGCCGACATCGCGGTTCAACGCAGCGGACTCGGCGTCACTGAGGTTATCGCTCATTTCCAGGCGATAGCGCAGTCGAACCAGCGGTGTCCTTAACTCGTGGGCGATGCCATCAATCAGCTGTTTTTTGCTGGCGACCAGCGTATTGATATTGTCCGCCATCTGGTTAAACGCCACGCCGAGGCTGTGCAGACTAGAGGTACTTTCAAAATGGGTACGCACATCCAACTCACCGCGACCAAAACGTTGCGCGGCTTTTTCCAGCCGCTGCATCTCCTGCCAGTGCGGTCGTAGCCAGATAAACACCGGCAGCGCCAAAGACATACCGATAAACGCCAGCAGCGCGATATCCAGAATGCGCATTTGATGCAGATAAAACAAATAAGGGATCGGGCCGACCGACAGTACATAATGGCTGCGCGGTATGTGCTGCAGGAAGGTGTATTGATCGTCAAGTGCGACGATCTCACCGGCGCGCAGGCGGCGCATATCAGGCTCATCCAGCTGATATTTACTCATCGGTTCGATATGCAGCTCAAACGACAGATCGAGATCGAGATTGCGGATGGTTTTATTCCAGTCACGCGGGGGAATCTCGCGCAATTCACTGCGCATTAAAAACAGCGAACTCGCCATCAAATCGTTCATTGACTGGCGGCCCGCACGCTCAGCGGTAAACTTGTAGACCAGCCCCACCAGCAAGGTCATCACCAGAAAGCAGACGAACAGCAGCAGATAGAACTGGATAAAGAGTTTTCTCATGCGGAGCGGGTATCCCAGGCCTGAGGCGCGAACAGGTAACCTTTATTGCGGATGGTTTTGATACGAAACGGCTCGGTGGCACTGTCATACAGTTTTTTGCGCAGGCGGGATATCGCCACATCAATACTGCGATCCATGCCGTCATAGCTCACCCCTCGCAAGGTTTTCAGCAACGCATCACGATTCAGAATCTGGCCTGCATGCGTGGCCAGCTCCCACAGCAGATCAAAATCGGCGGTGGAGAGGGTGATGTTTTCATCAAACAGCGTGACCTGGCGATTGAGGGAGTCAATGGTCAGCGAACCAAAACGCAGCACCCGTTGCGAACTCTGAATGGCTGGCGCGACTTCGGGCTGGGAACCCTGCGCCTGACGCAGATGCAGGCGCAAACGTGCCAGCAAAACAGCGGGCGGTGTGGTTTTCAGAATGTAGTCATTGGCACCCATTTCCAGCGCCAGAATGTGGTTCATGTCGCTGTCCAGCGATGTCAGCAGCACAATCGGCCCAGACCAGTGCGCACGCAAATCGCGACAGACGGTCATACCATCCTTGCCAGGCAACATGATATCCAGCAGCACCAGGTCGGGATCGGCGTTGAGAATCGTGGCTTCAGCGCGGTCACCGCGCGTTTCTACAGTCACTTCAATATCGTGGCGGCCAAGGTAGGCGGCGATCAGTTCGCCGACTTCCGGCTCATCTTCCACATAGACAATTCTGTTCATATTTCACTGCGAGTGATGAGAATGGCATCAGCATAACTTTTCCTGGTCCTGAGCTCTACGCTATCGCACGAAATATCCCTGGCTGACTGGTATGTTTACCGTGAAATGTGCCATTATTAGCGGCGCGTTGTAGCGCAAGGTTCGGAACCGTAACGAAAACCAGGAGGAGTGCGAGGGTGTCTGATAAAGAGCTGGCTTCAGCCGGATACAGTGACCGCATCTGCTTCAATTACAGCGATTTTCTTTCTGCTTCCTGCAAAAAACGCTGGAGTTTCGTTGACGCTATTTACGGCGTGATGCCGATTTTTGGCATGGTCACGCGCAAGTCCGCTCACGGCTTAGCCGCAAGTGACGATCATTTGAAAGAATTAGCATTACAAATCATTTCAACGCAGGTCAGTGACGAGATAAATATCGCACGACTGATTACCCTCGCGGAACAACAGCACATCAGCCGTTTTGACATCCAACTGCCTTATCCGTTGTCAGAAGATCAGCTGGACGCAATTCATCAGGAATACCGTAAAGTGCTGAATCTGACACAGCAGGATGACCTGCTGTGCGTCTCAATCCCGGTTCAACCTCACTAATTACTGCGTAAGCTGCCACATCGCTGGCAGTGCTGCCGCAATCAGTAATCCAATCGCGATGCGCTCAAGTTGTGACAGCACTTTTTTGCCACGGCCGCCGCGTCGCGCGTACAGGAACAGCAGTAATCCCGGCGCGTACAGCACCACAGACAGCAGCAGATGCAGCGGACCTGAAGCATAAAGCAGCCAGAATCCATAAGCACTGGCACCGACTCCGACCGACATCGCCAACGGATTTTTTTGTCCGCGAACCACTTTAATTAAATACAGACCCACCAGCAGATATGGCACCAGAATCATCTCTGACGCGATGGTCAGCAGCGTATTGTAATCCGCGCCAGTGACCGCAATCAGGATTAGACAAACCTGCACGCTGCCGTTGGTGAGCCACAACGAAGCGGCTGGCGAATTGTGACGATTCTGTCGCGCAATGCTGCGGGGGAAAGCCCCTTGCTGTGCAGCGAGAAAAGGGACTTCTGCCGCCATAATTGTCCAGCTTAAATATGCGCCACACACGGAAATAATCAGACCCACCGCAATCACCGTATTACCCCAATGCCCCAACAGATGCTGCATCAAGCCGGCCATGGAGGGATTTCGCATTTGCGCCAGCTCTGCACGCGGCACCACACCCAGTGCAAGCAGGGTCACCAGTAAGTAAACCAGCAGTGCCGCGATAACCGCCAGCATGGTGGCGCGTCCCACATCTTTCTTATGACGTGCCCGCGCGGAGACTACCACGGCGCCTTCCACACCAATGAAGACCCACAAGGTAATCAACATGGTTTGCTTGACTTGCTGCCACAGTGGCTGGCCTAGCGCGACGCCGCTGAAGTCAAAGTGGAAGCGATCGTAGTTAAATGCGAGCAAAGCCAACACCACAAACAGCAGCAGCGGTACCAGTTTCCCCAGGGTAGCGAGCAGGTTGATGCTGGCAGCTGTTTGCACGCCTCGTAACACCAGCCAGTGCACCAGCCATAAAAGTACCGATGCACCGAGCATCGCTTGCCAGGTATTGCCATCGCCAAATACCACGAGGTCAGGCGAATCGGTGAAGAAACTCAGCGCCGAAAAGACAATCACCAGATAAGAAACGTTGGCGATGACCGCACAGAGCCAGTAACCCCATGCGGAACAAAATCCGACTAACTCACCAAATCCGGCGCGTGCATAGGTAAAAATCCCGCCGTCCAGTTCGGGTTTTAAGCGCGTCAGCAGCAGCATGGCCAGCGCGAGAAACAGGATGCCGACACCGGTGATCAGCCAGCCAATCAGCAGTGCAGCGGGACCGGCGACGGCAGCCATATTTTGCGGCAGGCTAAATACACCCGCACCGAGCATGGAGCTGAGTACCAGCGCGGTGAGCGCGCTCAGACCTAATTTTTTATCCAAAACACCATTCCTGGACAGCAGAGTATGCTGGGTAGTGACGATTCCGCTGGAGTGTAACGTGGCAATTGGCCGGTTTTGATACGGAATGCCCTGAAAACAGGCGAAGGATTTTACGGAGAGCGAAAAGGGAAGGCAATGCAGGATTATGCAGATCTGCGCACAGACTATGCAAACAGATGAGCAGGGCGACGCATCTCGCCCCGCATCACTATTACTTGAACAGGTCGGCAGTCACAGTCAGGTTACCGCCGCTCTGGCTCGACCACTGACGAGTGATGTGATAATACTTCGCGCCTTTATCTGCAGCGCGTTTGGCAACGGCTTCAGACACTTCTGTCGGTGTGCCGAAGTGATCAGAGAAAGTCACCGTATCAAACGGCTGCATCTGTGCGGCCGTGATGGCGTTAACTTCCTGCACACTACGACCATCGGCCAGTTTCACCGTGTAACGCTGCCCGGTAGAGCTTTGCGTTTCAAAGAAGCGACCTACGCTACGGCTTGGTGTATCGGAAGAGGCAACACCCGGGATAGCCACTTTTTTCGCTTCCGCACCGCCAGCTGCCAGCGCCGCTTTACCTGCTTCTGAATCTGCTGGGATGGAGTCGGAGACGTTTTGTACCTTACGCTCAGGCGCATCAGCTTTGTAAACATAAGCAGTAATGTATTGGTTACCGCCGTTGTTGGCATCAACCTGACGCACAATAAAGAAGGATGCAGCACCTTTGTCTTTTGCCTGTTTGGCGATGGCATCATTTACGTCTGGCTGGCTTGAGAAGAAACCGCTGACAGAGACGGTATCGAATGGCTCTAAACGATACGCTTCTGCTTTAGGCAGCTCTTTAACACCATTGAACATGCGATATTGGGTGGTGTCATCCGCTTTAGGTGCATTGGCTTTATACAGGTCTGCTGTTACGCGCCAGTTACCACCATTACCGTTGGTGTCATTGATGCCCTGCACATAGAAGGAGTCAGCGCCTTTTTCATCGGCTGCTTTTGAGATGGCATCAGTGGCATCACCAATGGCATTAAAACGACCGCTGATATTGATACGTTCGAATGGCTTCAACGCGGCCGCTTGTTCTGGCGTCAACTCTTTGGCGGCAAATGCATTTGCTGCCAACAGTGATAACAAGGTGGTCGCCAGAATGGTGTTCTTCAGCTTCATAAAAATGATCCTTCGCCTTACGCAAAATGAGTACGAAAACGTGCTGGACTCTTGATGTATAACAGATTAGCCGCTGATTATTGCATGTAATAATCAACCTGTCTCAGCCAATTTATGCGCATAAGATTGACAATCTCCGCAAATTATTCATCGACATGTCATTTACCTATGCTATGGCTTTTTTTTGACCGCTTTACCACTTATTCTGGTAACACATAGCATCATAATAGTTAAAGTATTGTTAAATAAAGGTTTTTAAAAACACTAAATTCGACATGACACGATTTTGCGCAGCAGAATATTTTTTATTATGTCGCAAAACTAGTGGCAAAACGTGGCATTCAATCTTTGCATCTGAATATTAGTGTGAATGTCATAAGTGCGCGTTATCGCTGTGGATCACTTTTCACATTTTCAGTAGGTTATAAAGAATTTGTTACATTGCGCATTTTGCTCATAAAAAGCTGAAACGCTGTTTCAGCCTTATGGGCTTGTGCTACTTACAGAACCTCATCCTTTAATTGTTGAAAGGAAACAGTATGTTAATTGGGATACCCAAAGAGCGGTTAGCCAATGAGTCGCGCGTTGCTGCAACGCCAAAGACCGTTGAGCAACTGATCAAGCTGGGATTCAGCGTCACGGTCGAGCAGGGCGCTGGTATTCGCGCAAGTTTTGACGATGAGAGCTTTATCGCCGCTGGTGCCACAGTCAGCAACACCGAAAGTGTCTGGCAGTCTGACATTGTGTTGAAAGTGAATGCGCCAGACGATCAGGAGATCGAACTGACACGCGCGGGCAGCACCTTAGTGAGCTTTATCTGGCCAGCACAAAATCCGGCACTGCTGGAGAAACTGGCCGCGCGTAACGTCACCGTCATGGCGATGGATTCTGTACCCCGTATTTCCCGTGCCCAGGCGCTGGATGCACTGAGTTCCATGGCGAACATCGCCGGTTACCGTGCCATTGTTGAGGCTGCGCATGAATTTGGCCGCTTCTTTACCGGGCAAATCACCGCAGCCGGTAAAGTACCACCGGCGAAAGTGATGATTATCGGCGCGGGTGTGGCAGGTTTGGCAGCGATCGGCGCGGCGGGCAGTCTCGGTGCGATTGTGCGTGCGTTTGATACACGCCCAGAAGTGAAAGAACAGGTGCAGAGTATGGGCGCCGAGTTCCTTGAGCTGGATTTCGAAGAGGAAGCCGGCAGTGGCGATGGCTATGCCAAAGTGATGTCAGAAGCCTTTATTAAGGCGGAGATGGAACTGTTTGCCGCGCAGGCGAAAGAAGTCGATATCATCGTCACTACCGCGCTTATCCCAGGCAAACCGGCACCGAAGCTGATTACCGCTGAAATGGTTGCCAGCATGAAGCCGGGTAGCGTGATTGTCGATCTGGCGGCAGCGACCGGCGGTAACTGTGATCTCACGGTAGCCGATCAGGTGACTTTAACCAGCAACGGTGTGAAGATCATCGGTTATACCGATCTGCCTAGCCGTCTTCCAACGCAATCTTCTCAGCTGTATGGCACTAACCTGGTTAACCTGCTGAAACTGCTGTGCAAAGAGAAGAACGGCGAAATCACCGTCGACTTCGATGACGTCGTCGTGCGCGGCGTCACGGTGATTCGTGAAGGCGAAGTCACCTGGCCAGCACCACCAATTCAGGTATCAGCGGCGCCGAAAGCCGCGCAGGCAGCCATTGAGCCAAAAGCAAAAGTGGAAGCCAAACCGGTTTCACCGTGGCGCAAATATCTGTTGCTGGCATTGGCTGTGGTGCTGTTCGCCTGTCTGGCCAACGTGGCACCGCCTGAGTTCCTGTCCCACTTTACGGTCTTCGCGCTCTCTTGCGTCGTCGGTTACTACGTGGTGTGGAACGTCAGCCATGCATTGCATACGCCATTAATGTCCGTCACTAACGCCATTTCCGGCATTATTGTGGTGGGTGCGGTGCTGCAAATGGGCCACGGCGGTTGGGTGACTTTCCTGGCCTTCGTCGCTGTACTGATTGCCAGCATCAATATCTTCGGTGGATTCACCGTCACCCAGCGCATGCTGAAAATGTTTCGTAAGAATTAAGGGGTAACAACATGTCTGGCGGATTAGTGACTGCAGCATACATTGTTGCCGCAATTCTGTTTATTTTCAGCCTGGCCGGCCTCTCAAAACACGAGACGTCTAAGCAGGGTAACATCTTTGGTGTCAGTGGTATGGCGATTGCGCTGCTGGCGACCATCTTTGGTCCCAACAGCGGCAACGTGGCGTGGATTCTGTTGGCGATGGTGATCGGTGGCGCAATCGGTGTGCGTCTGGCGAAGAAAGTCGAGATGACTGAAATGCCAGAGCTGGTGGCGATTCTGCACAGCTTCGTGGGTCTGGCTGCCGTTCTGGTGGGCTTCAACAGCTACCTCGATCATGCACCCGGTCTGGCGCCGGTGATGGAAAATATCCATCTGACGGAAGTGTTCCTTGGCATCTTTATCGGTGCGGTGACCTTCACCGGTTCTATCGTGGCGTTTGGCAAACTGCGCGGCAAGATCTCTTCTAAAGCGCTGATGCTGCCACATCGTCATAAGATGAATCTGGCTGCGCTGGTGGTTTCTTTCCTGCTTATGCTGTGGTTTGTGCAGACGAATAGCACCGGTTCACAAGTGGTTGCCTTACTGCTGATGACCGTCATTGCTCTGGTCTTCGGCTGGCACCTGGTCGCCTCCATTGGCGGTGCGGATATGCCGGTTGTGGTGTCGATGCTGAACTCTTACTCCGGTTGGGCAGCGGCGGCGGCGGGCTTTATGCTCAGCAATGACCTGCTGATTGTCACCGGTGCGTTAGTGGGTTCTTCGGGTGCGATTCTGTCCTACATTATGTGTAAGGCGATGAACCGCTCGTTCATTAGCGTTATTGCGGGTGGTTTTGGCACCGATGTGAGTGTCGGTGGCGAAAGCGAAGAAGAGGGTGAACACCGTGAAATCACGGCAGAAGACACCGCAGAACTGCTGAAAGGCTCAACGTCAGTGATCATCACGCCTGGCTACGGCATGGCGGTGGCGCAGGCGCAGTACCCGGTGGCGGAAATCACCGAGAAACTGCGTGCGCGTGGCATCAAAGTGCGTTTCGGGATCCATCCGGTTGCCGGTCGTTTGCCTGGCCACATGAATGTGTTGCTGGCTGAAGCCAAAGTGCCGTATGACGTGGTGCTGGAAATGGACGAGATTAACGATGATTTCAGCGATACCGATACCGTGCTGGTGATCGGTGCCAATGACACCGTTAACCCGGCGGCGCAGGAAGATCCGCGCAGCCCAATCGCGGGTATGCCCGTACTGGAAGTGTGGAAAGCGCAGAACGTTATCGTGTTTAAACGTTCAATGAATACCGGTTACGCCGGGGTGCAGAACCCGCTGTTCTTCAAAGACAACACGCAAATGTTGTTTGGTGATGCGAAGGCGAGTGTAGAAGGTATCCTGCGCGCGCTGTAATCTGTATTGCGATTAAAAAAGGCGACCATCTGGTCGCCTTTGTTGTTTTAATCGTCTTCGTCTTCTTCATCGTCATAATCAATCGGCGATTTGAAATCGTCCGGTTTGATTGCCAGCAAATCACAACGCAAATGATCGATAACCTGCTCTGCGGTATTCCCGAGGAATGCGGCTGAAAGGCCAGTGCGGCCGATGGTGCCGAGTACCACAATCCCCGCCTCCAGATGAGAGGCGATATCCGGTATCACCTCCTCCGGCAAGCCTTTTGCCACATGCGTAAACTCTTCGCCGATGGAGAATTTCTGGCGTAGCGCTTTCATCGCCACCAGATGTTGTCCGCGAATCGCATCGTTATACACGCTGGGGTCAAAGTCGGGGAGTTCAATAGCGATATTGATTGGCGTGATGGGATAAGCACCGACAAGGTGCACTTCAGTATGGTTGACCATATCAGCCAGCAGCACCGTTTCACGAATCAGCTTTTGGTTTAACTCATCGTGATGGGGCTCTTCACTGGCCAGATTGACCGCCACAACGGCTCTGCCTCCCTCTGGCCATGGCTGATCTTTCACCATCCACACCGGGCAAGGGCATTTACGCAGCAGATGCCAGTCAGTTGGGGTAAAAATCACCGCTTCGAGGCGATCGTGCTGGTGGGCCATTTTCAACACCAGGTCGTGCTGGTGCGCCATCACTTCCTGAATGATCGCTTCATAAGGGCGATTATGCCACACCACTTTAATTTCAATATCAACACCCGCCTCAAGATAGGCGTGGGCCTGTTGACGAATCCATTCAGTACGCTGACTGATGACGCCTTTACGCATGTTGGAACGTTCATCAGGCGACAACAAGGTAGTCATTTCATAGGAGAAGTCGTAGATAGGCAGAAAAGCTTTGATTTTTCCGCCGATACGTTGATTCAGATACACCGCACGACGTAACGCGGGTTGATCGTCCTGCTGGGCGTCAATCGCCACCAGAATATTTTGGTACCGGGACATAGGGCAATCTCCTCAAACCAAAGCAAGTTGGATTAAAGATAGCCTAAGTTGGCGCGGGGCAGAAGGGGAAAAGTTGTTGCCGGATCAATAAACTAACATTTATCGACCCGGCATAGAATCACGCAGCTTGTTCAGTCTGACCCGCCAGTTCTGCCAGCAACGCATGGTTCTCGATGGTGATATATTTGCCTT
Source organism: Pantoea sp. BL1 (assembly GCF_000963985.1). Classification (NCBI taxonomy): domain Bacteria; kingdom Pseudomonadati; phylum Pseudomonadota; class Gammaproteobacteria; order Enterobacterales; family Erwiniaceae; genus Pantoea; species Pantoea sp. BL1. The sequence goes on from NZ_JZRH01000030.1 coordinate 46,218, forward strand.
TCACTGCCAGCATGCCACTTTTCTGGAAGCGACCCAGCAGGCGGCTGATGGTTTCTACGGTTAGTCCCAGGTAGTTACCAATGTCACCACGCGTCATGGTCAGACGGAACTCGCGTTGAGAAAAGCCACGTTGACCAAAGCGGCGTGACAGATTCCAGACAAACGCCGCCAGACGCTCTTCCGCGTTTTTCTTCGAGAGCAGCAGGATCATGTCCTGGTCGCCTTTAATCTCACCGCTCATCAGACGCATCATCTGCTGACGCAGTGCCGGCATTTTACCGGAAAGATCGTCAAGGGTTTCGAAAGGAATTTCACACACCATGGCTGTTTCCAGCGCCTGAGCAAAACTGGGGTGGTGCGCGCCGACAATCGCATCAAAGCCCACTAAATCCCCAGCCAGATGGAAACCGGTAATTTGCTCATCACCCTGTTCAGTGATGGTATAGCTTTTGATGGTGCCGGAGCGGATAGCATAAAGCGATTTCAGTTCATCACCGGCTTTGAACAACGTCTGACCTTTCTGAATCGGCTTTTTGCGCTCAATGATATTGTCCAGCTGATCCAGCTCATGCTCGTTCAGTGTGAAAGGGATACACAACTGGCTGATACTGCAATCCTGACAGTGAATGGCACAACCGCCAGACTGAATACGTCGAATGCTGCGTTTTTCCGGGATCATATAGGTACGCTCGATGATTATTGACTGCCGTCAATTTTAACATTTTTACGCGTTAAGGGAACTCATCCGAGCAGTAATTCCCCGTAAACCCCCACTAACGTAGGGTATACCTGAGTTTGCGCAAGGTTTGCCTGACATTATTTTTTGACCTGGAACGTTTTGTTGCCATATTTACATCTGGTCACAACTTGTCTCAGCGCAAAAAGTGACAGATGTGATGCCAAAAATCCTTTGCTACTATTTTGTTTTTGAGCGGCAACCTGCGCTCAGCAAACCACCAGGCGTGAGAAAACACCATGAACCTAGACGATGAAGACCTTTTCCGGGATGCCATGGGCGATGTGACGCCACTGAAAGATTGTGCCAATACTCAATGGTTGCGTTCCCCTTCAACCAAAGCGCCGCGCCCGACGCAAGCCGATGACGAACAGGAAAATTTCCTCACGCGGGGCTTTCTTGACATCATCCCGCTGACGACTCCGCTGGAATACAAAACAGGAGGGATTCAACAAGGTGTGCTGGATAAGTTGCGGCTGGGGAAATATTCCCTGGACGCCAGCCTGAACCTGCTGCGTCAGCCGGTAGAAACCTGTCGAAAGTCATTGTTCAGTTTCATGCTGCAGGCACGCAAGCAGGGGCTCCGCAATTTGCTGATTATCCACGGCAAAGGCCGTGATGATGAAGCGCATGCCAATATCGTACGCAGTTATCTGGCACGCTGGCTGACGCAGTTTGACGAGGTGCAAAGCTTTTGCGTGGCGCAGCCCCAGCACGGGGGTGCCGGGGCGTTGTATGTCAGTTTAAGAAAAACGGATCAGGCGCGGCTGGATAATCGAGAGCGCCACGCCAAACGCAGTCGCTAATCAGGTGTGAAATTTGCGAATGGTCGCCAGCAACACTTCGGCACTCAGGCTGAGATGACTGCCGCTGCGGGTGATAATCCCCACCGGCTCTCCCGGCCCTGGAGAGTTAATCGGCAGTGCAATCACGGCATTGTGGCTAAGATCTTCCTTGATGGCGCCCGAAGGGACAAACCACACATAGTCATAACGCAGGGCCAGCTGACGCGCCAGCGAAGTGGATGAGGTTTCAACACAATTAGCGGGAAGCGCACAACCTTGCTCGTCCAGCATATGTTGAGCGATACGGCGCGGGGCAGTGCCCTCCGGCGATATCACCACCGGCCACTGCATCGCACGGGATAACGTGACGTTGTCACTGAGAAGCGGGTGTTCCGGACGAACTACCAGTTTAAGCGACTCAAGGAATAGCAATTCATAACTCAGACCCGCCATCATTTCGCTGTCGGCCATGCGCCCAATGCCAATATCAAACTCACCCGCGCGCAACCCAGCCAGCAGAACATTATTGTGTAATGTCGCCACTTGTACCGTGGTGTTCGGCTGTTGCTCATGAAAGCGATCGAGAATCTGTGGCAGCATGCCCATTGCCGCGGTGGTGAGCGCGCCGAGGCGAATCACCACCGGTCGGCCTGGTTGTGGGGCGTTAAAGCTTTGTCCCGCATGGTTAAGTGCATCCAGCACTTTCACCGCATGGACCAGAAATTGCTCGCCGAGCGTCGTTAACTGGGCACCGAGACGGCCACGTTCAAACAGACGCGCACCAGCCAGTTCTTCCAGCTCATTCAGGGTTTTTGAGAGCGCAGGCTGGCTGAGATTGAGTGTCTCTGCCGCGCGCCCCAACGTGCCTTGCTGCGCAACCGCAACAAAGGTGTGTAAATGGCGCAAGCGAATGCGCTGATTGAAAAGGGAATTTTTGTCCATAGCCTCAAACATAATGACTTTTACCTGATGGCGGCAATGGGAAAACTGGAATTATGTTAACTTCACTGCAAAATTATATTAACAAAAACCCTAAAATTTCTAACCTGCTGTTTTAAATCGAATTAGTAAAAATCAGCGTCAGTGCAAAATTATCACCTATTGCAATATCAAGCGCTTAATCTCGCATAATTTGAATAATTCTCACTTACACCTAAAAATCCTGCCCGTTATTGTTAACGATGAGCTATCATTAGCGCCGTTTTTTTTACCAAAACTGATGATTAAACGATGAATGTGCAGGAGTTGATCCGTGACCACCGTTGAAGCCGTAGATGTTCGCCAGCTGATTAATCAGAGTGCGCTTAGCCGTTGGCAAAAACGCCTGATTGCGCTGTGCTTCATCGTTGTTGCGTTGGATGGCATGGACATCGCGCTGATGGGCTTTATCGCTCCGACATTGAAAGCCAGTTGGGGCGTCACTAATCATCAGCTTGGCATGGTGATCAGCGCCGCGCTGATTGGCCTGGCCTTAGGTGCCATGGTGGCGGGGCCATTGGCCGATCGCTACGGGCGGCGTGTGATGATACTGCTCAGCGTGGGTTTTTTTGGCCTGTGGACGCTGGCAACCGCCATGGCGCAAAACATCGATCAAATGATGTTATTCCGTTTTCTCACCGGCCTTGGCCTCGGTGCAGCTATGCCTAACGTTGGCACGCTGGTAGCAGAGTATGCACCGGAGCGTCGACGTTCCTTCATCATTACCGTGGTGTTCTGCGGTTTCACCTTTGGTGCCGCATCGGGCGGATTTGCGGCTTCCTGGCTGTTGCCTCGCTATGACTGGCACTCCGTGATGTTGATGGGTGGCGTCTTGCCGCTGATTGTGTTGCCTTTCCTGCTGCGCGGCTTACCGGAATCCGTGCGCTTCCTGATTAGCCGTCGCGCACCTGCTGCACGTATTCATGCCATTTTGGATCGCATGCTGCCTGGCGTCGTTGAGCCGAACAGCCATTACCAGTCCACTGAACAGGTTGTCGTGCGGCGTGGCGCAGTGGCGACGGTGGTGTCCCGGCGCTATCTCTTCGGCAGCCTGATGTTATGGGGCGGCTACTTTATGGGGCTGTTCCTCGTCTATCTGATTGGCAGTTGGATGCCCTCGCTGATCAACACGCTGGGAATGTCGGTGACGGAAGCCGCCATCGTTACGGCGATGTACCAGGCGGGCGGCACGGTAGGTTCGCTGTTTGCTGGCTGGCTGATGGATCGCATCAATGCCAATATCGCGCTGGCGGCGATTTACTTCTGTGGCGGTATTGCGATTGTCGCGCTCGGCTTCTCTCCGGCGGAAGTGGGATTAATGAGTGCCATCGCCTTCTTTAGCGGCTTCTGCTTTAACGGCGCCAACACCGGCATGAATGCGCTGTCGGCCAGCTATTACCCTACGCACGCGCGTGCGACCGGTTCCAGTTGGATGCACGGTGTGGGGCGCGTCGGCGCGATTATGAGTGCTTTTGTCGGCGCAGAACTCCTTTCGCTCGGGTGGTCGTTCAGCCAAATCTTCCTGTTGCTGGCGATTCCAGCGGTGCTCACCACGATCATGCTGGCCCTGAAATGCCGCTTTGGTGACCCGTCAGACCGGGCTGAGTGACAGGGCGATCACAGTTCCACGAAATTCCTCCACGGTGATAAAGGGTTGATCTACATTAGCAACAACCCTTAACGCCGAGGTGATGACCATGGAAAACTTTCTCACCAGCGATGCGATTCGCACGCTGTTCTCGCAAGCGATGTCCAGTATGTATCAACAGGAAGTGCCGCAATATGGCACCCTGACGCAACTGGTCACGGCCGTGAATGAACGTACGCTGGAAGCACAACCCACTTTAAAAAACCGTCTCGCCGCCGCCGATGAACTGGACCGACTCAGTGTGGAACGTCACGGTGCAATTCGCGTGGGAATGGCAGAAGAACTCAGCACACTGCGCCAGATGTTTGCGGTGATGGGGATGGAACCGGTGGGATATTACGATCTCTCGCAAGCGGGAGTGCCGGTTCACTCCACCGCGTTCCGTCCGGTCACCGACAGCGCATTGCGCCGCAATCCATTCCGCGTGTTTACCTCTCTGTTACGGCTGGAACTGATTGATGACGCCGCGCTAAGGGAAAAAGCCGCAACTATTTTGGCCGCACGCGATATTTTCACGCCGGGTTGTCGCGCATTGATCGCTCAACATCAACAGCAGGGCGGTTTAAATGCTGCGGACGCAGCGCGTTTTGTCAAAGAGGCGCTGGAAACCTTCCGCTGGCATGCCCACACCACCGTGGACAGCCTGACCTATCGGGCACTGAGTCAGCAACATCGATTGATCGCCGATGTGGTGTGCTTCCAGGGGTGCCACATCAACCATCTGACGCCGCGCACGCTGGATATCGATCGCGTGCAAACCTTGATGCCCGCGCGCGGCATCGATCCCAAAACCCTCATTGAGGGGCCACCACGGCGCGAGGTGCCGATCCTGTTACGTCAAACCAGTTTTAAAGCGCTGGAAGAGGCAGTGCATTTTAATGACGGCACTCCCGGCACCCATACTGCGCGCTTTGGCGAGATTGAGCAGCGCGGCGCGGCACTGACCCCCAAAGGACGCACACTGTACGACCGTCTGTTGGCGGAAGCAGGCACCGGCAGCGATAACCAGCATCATCAACAGCATCTGAGCGCAGTGTTTCGTGATTTCCCTGATGATGAAGAAGCCCTGCGTGAACAGGAACTGGCGTGGTTCCGCTATCGTTTGACCGCTAAGGGCATCCAGCATCCTCCGCAAATGGGGGAAACTCTGGCCCAACTTCTCGCTGAGGGACGGGTGCAGGCAGAACCGATTGTGTATGAAGATTTCCTGCCAGTGAGTGCAGCGGGGATATTCCAGTCTAATTTGGGCGACGAAACGCACGCACGCAGCGCGGGCAATGCCAGCAGGGCGGATTTTGAAGCCGCGTTAGGCGCAGCGGTGCAGGATGAGATGGCGTTGTATCAACAGATGCAGCAGCGCAGCCTGGCACGTTGCGGTATCCGTTAGCGGCATAAGAAAACCGGTCTGTGAAGTGGTATCACCACTTCAGCAGACCGGCTTCATTTCTTTTGATTTTTATTGCAAGCGCGAATCACGCACCAGCGTGTACTTCCCGGCACCCAAAAACATGATGGCGAGTGCGCCAAGCAGATAAAGAGCCTCTGTTTCCAGAGACCAGGCGCCAACATCTGTGCGATGCCAGACTGCGCCCATTTTTACCAGCAAGGTCGCAACAACCATGTTCACCGCGATAATGAAGGCCGCAGGGCGCGTCATTAAACCGATGATCACCATAACAGGTGCCACTATTTCCCCGATGTAAGCACCGTAAGCGATGAAACCTGGCATGCCTTTAACGGCCAGCAGATGGGCGATCCAGTCGACGCCATGCATCACTTTGAATTCGCCATGAAACAGCAGCAGGCCGCCAAACGTCAGACGTAACAGCAGTTTACCAAAGTCCGGGTGATCGCTCATCCGATTGAACATCTGGTTGATACCACCAAACATCGCGCTTCTCCGTCTCGCCAGGTTAACTTGTAACCTTAAAGCAATACGCCATGCCAGGGTTAGCCAAAAAATTTGATGGAGATGTTCAATGGATCGAAAGCATATTCGGCTTAATCTGCAAATGCTTTCAGAACATGGACATTCGCTCAAGGCCTGCAAATAATGGAACCAAGCTTGATCTGGGAACCCGAGATGAAAAACGAACGACGTCTGAGGATCATGACCGCAGAGGGTGAGCTCAGAGGCCTGATTGACGATGATCTTTTTGTCTTCAAGGGAATACCTTACGCCGCACCGCCCGTGGGCGCACTGCGCTGGCGTCCGCCACAGCCGGTTGCGCCCTGGCAAGAAGTACGTGAAGCCACGCAATGGGGGGATGCCAGTTGGCAAAACCGGGATTATTGCATGGCAGTGGGTGGCGGCGATCCGGGTCGGTTCAATGAGGATTGTCTGTACCTGAATATCTGGACACCAGACGTTGAGCCCTCCCGTCCCTTGCCGGTGATGGTGTGGCTGCACGGCGGGGGCTTCACCATCGGCGCAGGTAGTCTTGATCCCTATCGTGGCAAAGCCTTAGCCGCGCAGGGCGTCGTCGTGGTCACGCTCAATTATCGTCTTGGCCACTTTGGCTTTTTCGCCCATCCGGCGCTGGATGCTGAATACCCGCAAGAAGCGGTGGTGAATAACTTTGCCTTGCTGGATCAAATCGCTGCGCTGCAATGGGTTCAACGCAATATTCCTGCCTTTGGCGGTGATCGCCACAATATCACGCTGTTTGGAGAATCATCGGGTGCGCGCAGTGTGTTGTCTTTGTGCTGTTCTCCGCTGGCTGAAGGGCTGTTCCACAAAGGCATTGTCCAGAGTGCATACAGCCTGCCGGATGTGCCGCGCAGGAGGGCGCAACAGATCGGTAAACAGGTTGCCGCGCATTTTGGCCTGCCGGATCACGCCTCTGCTGAACAGCTTCGTCAGTTACCTGCCGATCAATTCTGGCCGCTGCAACGTCCACTGGGATTAGGTCCGGTGGAAATCAGCGGTGATGCGGTGCTCCCCAAACCGATGCTCGAAACCTTTATGGCCGGTAAACAGCATCGGGTGCCGTTGATGGTGGGAAGTAACAGCGATGAAGCCAGCGTACTGGATTATTTTGGTGTGGATCCTGCAACGGTGTTACAGCAAATTCGTCGCAAAAATCGCCTGAGCTATGGCCTGATGAAATGGCTATACGATATTCACGACGATACCTTACTGGGCCGGTCAGTGGCGCGAGACATGGCGTTTACTGTGATCCCATTACTGGTGGCGCAGTCTCAACACAGTATTGGCATGCCTGCCTGGCGATATTGGTTCGACTATGTGTCAGAGAATGCCCGCGACCTCTATCCACATGGCACCTGGCACGGCAACGAAATCCCCTATGTATTCAACACGCTGACCTCGCTTAAACCGCTGCCTGAGCGGGATTACACTGCCGCAGATAAGCGCTTTGCCGATATGGTCAGTACCTATTGGGTGACTTTCGCCCGGGATGCCAGTGAGTTTAGCTATCAGTTGCAGGGCCAAATCGACTGGCCGGTGTGGCGTCCCCGTGAAGATCTGACACTCGCCCTCGGTGATCAGGGTAAACCGCAAGCGGTATTGAAGTCGCGTTTTATGCGTGGGCGTCTGCGTTTGTTTCGTCTCATGATGCGCAGCCACGTTAAGCTTTGATGAGCAGGCTAATAGTGAAATTGCGCAAATGAATCCTTAAGGCAAATAACGCGTTAACTGATTGATTAATGATAACAATGGCAGCCATCCCTCTTAAGCAGACAGCAATTAATTAGCTTATTAAACCGTTACATTTTCCCAATCCACTGCCGATAAACGCAATATGCCCGATTTTATCGGGCCTCCTACGCGTTTCACACCAAGGGATTATGTATGGGAATCTTAAAAAACTTCACTATTCGCGCCGTCATGCTGACTATTCTCGGGCTGTTTTGCCTGCTGTGGTGCGGTGTCGGATTATTTAGCGTGCATTCTCTCAATGCCCTCGGCGAAGGGAATGAGATAGACCGTGAGCTGGTTAATCAGATGACGGTACTGAGTAAAGGCAACGATCAATATTTTCGTGTGGTGACGCGTCTATCCCGCGTGATGGAAGGTCGTGCATCGGGTGCTGCAGTGAGCGCGGAGGCATTCGCACCGGTGCAACAGGCGCTGGAGAGTATGAAAGCGCAGCTGGTGCAATTCAAAGCGATGGCACCCGGCCCGATGGACAGTGAAACGGTTAACAGCGTTATCGCCAGCTGGCAGAAATTGCTGGATGAGGGGATTGCGCCGCAGGTGTCGCTGGCACAGCAGAGCACCGTTGAAGCTTACCGCACACAGGCCAATAACGTGACGCCCGCCCTGAGCCGCGCCTTTGGCACCAGCGCGGAAGCGTTCAACAAAGCCGCAGGCATTAAGCTGGATGAAACCCGTGTCACCGTCGATAAACTCACCAATATTACCAAGGTGATTATTCTGGTTGCCGTGGTGTTCGGCCTTGTCATTCTGTTGTTCACCGACCGTTATCTGGTGGCGATGCTGGTGAAACCGCTGGAGCGCGTGCGCAACCATTTCGCGGTGATTGCGCAGGGCGATCTCAGCCAGCCAGTAGAGGATTTTGGTCGCAACTGCGTCGGCAAACTGGTGCCGCTGTTGCGTGCGATGCAGGACAGCCTGCGTGAAGCAGTGAGCGCCATTCGCAGTGGAACAGAGAATATCTATCGCGGGGCGGCAGAAATTTCATCCGGTAATAACGATCTCTCCTCACGCACTGAAGAGCAAGCAGCTGCGCTGGAGCAAACGGCAGCCAGCATGGAGCAGCTCACGGCAACGGTGAAATTCAACGCCGACAACGCCCGTCAGGCCAGCTCGCTGGCAGAAACGGCCACCGGCACCGCACAGCAGGGCGGCCGTCTGGTGGGGGAAGTGGTCACCACCATGCAGGGCATTTCCGGCAGTTCGAAGAAAATCGCTGAGATCACCAACGTGATCAACAGCATTGCTTTCCAGACCAACATCCTGGCCCTTAACGCCGCCGTTGAAGCTGCGCGTGCGGGCGAACAAGGTCGTGGTTTCGCGGTAGTGGCCAGTGAAGTACGTAATCTGGCACAGCGCAGTGCGGGTGCGGCGAAAGAGATCGCCACGCTGATTGAAGATTCCGTCCAGCGTGTTGATAAAGGCTCTGCGTTGGTCAGCAGCGCGGGCAGCACCATGAACGATATTCTGAAGTCGGTACAGGATGTGAATGAGATCATGAAGCATATCGCGGCCGCTTCCGAAGAGCAGAGCAAGGGCATTTCGCAGGTCGGCACCGCCGTCACGGAAATGGACAGCGTGACCCAGCAAAACGCCTCGCTGGTGGAGCAGGTTTCTGCGGCGGCCAGTGCGCTGGAGCGTCAAACGGAAGAGTTGCAGGCTTCTGTCGCGAAATTCCGTCTGTCGGACAGTGCGCCGTCAGGCAAAGCTCAGGCCGCGCCAGCCAGCACCGTTCTGCGCCGGCCGCTGCTAACCAGTACGCCCGTCGCTCAATCGAAGTCGGCCAGCGCCGATGAGTGGGTTTCATTCTGAGGCTGACACAACCACGCCACCAGATCCGGCAGGAACGGTGGCGCATCCTGTTCTGCACACTGTAAAAGGCTGTACGCTGCCCCGGTGGCCACGCTGTTGGCAAACGGGGCAATCAAGCGACCATTCGCCAAATCATTTTGCACCAGTGTCACATCCGCCACCGTGGCACCAAAGCCCTGAATTGCCGCGCTGATGGCAAGATCCATGGTGGCAAAGTGCTGATTGCGTGCCATCGGCACCTTCGCCGCTTGATCCGCCAGCCACATTTGCCAGTCGCGAGCATCATTGGTGGGATGCAAAAAAGTAAACCTCGCCAAATCGCTGATGCTCACGGGCGGCGTGACGTTACTGCCCAAAACCGGCGTCAATCGCTCATCAAATAAACGAATGGAACCAGCAGGGGGCGTGCCAAACACAATCGCCGCATCAAAATTTTCCAACTGTGAAGCGTGATCCAGCGTGGTGGTGAGCGCCACGTGGATTTCTGGCCGCTGTTGCTCCAGTGCCACCAAACGCGGCACCAGCCAGCGCATGGCACAGGTCGGTGCTTTCAACCGAATCGAGGCATTGCTGCGGCTGGCTTTCTCTGTCGCGTTCACCAGCATGGCGTAACCTTGCTGCAGTTCGGGCAACAATGTCGCACCTTGTTCGGTGAGATGCAGACCGCGCGCATGACGGGCAAACAACGGAAATCCCAGCCAGCTTTCCAGCGTAGCGATTTTACGGCTCACCGCCCCCTGCGTAATGCACAACTCACTGGCCGCGCGCGTCAGATTGAGATGACGTGCAGTGACCAGAAATGCATGGATGGCATTTAGCGGTAGTGCAGAGCGGGACATAATGACCTCAAGCTATGATTTTTAATCATGGCTATTATGACAACAATTCGCTTGTCGACTCAAGCGTCACGCCGTTGAATAGAAATCTACTTTCCTTACGTGGTTATGCAACCTTGTGGAGCAACGATGACCTTGAATAGCAGTGTTAACATCTCTTCCAAACAGCCCGATGTCGGCACGACGATTTTCAGCGTCATCGGCCAGCTATCGGCACAACATAAAGCCATCAACCTGTCGCAGGGCGCGCCGAATTTTCCATGCGATCCGCATCTGGTGGAGCTGGTCACTAAAGCCATGCGCGAAGGTCATAACCAATATGCCTCTCTTACCGGTTTACCCGCGCTGCGTGAAGCGCTGGCCGAAAAAGTCGAGACGCTTTATGGCCAGCGCTACGATGCGGGTAGCGAAGTGTTGATCACCGGCAGCGCTAGCCAGGGAATTTACATGGCAATTTCTGCGCTGGTGCACCCTGGCGACGAAGTGATTTTCTTCGAGCCGGCGTTCGACAGCTATGCGCCAGTGGTACGTTTGCAGGGAGCAACCCCGATTGGCCTGAAATTGCAGGTGCCGGATTTTGCGATTAACTGGGATGAGCTGCGTGCCACCATCACGCCGCGCACCCGCATGATCATTATCAACACCCCGCACAATCCGAGTGCACAGGTGCTGACGCCAGCCGACCTGGAACAGTTGGCAGCCTTGACCTGCAACACGGATATCGTGGTGCTGTCCGACGAAGTCTACGAACACATTCTGTTTGATGGTCGTGCCCACTGCGGCATGGCTACCCATCCGGAACTGGCGCAACGCAGCGTGATCGTTTCCTCTTTTGGCAAAACGTTCCACGTCACCGGCTGGCGTGTGGGTTACGCGTTGGCACCGGCCGCGCTGATGGAAGAGATTGTAAAGGTGCATCAGTTCATGATGTACGCCGCCGATACACCGATGCAGGTGGGTTTTGCGCACTATCTGCAGAATCCGCAAAACTACCTGCAGCTGTCACCGTTCTATCAGGAAAAACGCGATCGTCTGCTGTCATTGATGCAAGATTCGCCGTTTAAGCTGCTGCCGAGCGCGGGATCCTTCTTTATGTTGGCCAGTTACGGACATTTCAGTGACGAAAGCGACAGTGAAATGGTAAAACGTCTCATCGTCGATCATGGTGTGGCCACCATTCCGTTGTCGGCGTTTTATATGGACGGCACTGACAATAAATTAATTCGCCTGTCATTCGCGAAAGACGACGCAACACTGCAGGCTGGCGCGGAAGCGCTGTGCCGTGTTAAAGGGTAATTAGGGGAAGAATAATGAAAAAATTAAACGCACTGTTTGTGGCGCTGGGTATGCTGACCTCAGCACACGCACTGGCACAGGAAACCTTACGCTACGGTCTGGAGTCACAATATCCGCCGTTTGAAAGCCGCAACGCACAGGGCGAGCTGGAAGGTTTTGATATCGAACTGGGCAAAGCGATTTGCCAGGTCGGTAACTTTGACTGTAAGTGGGTGGAAAGCAGCTTTGATGCGCTGATCCCGGCACTGCAGGCGAAAAAGTTTGATGCGATCAACTCGGCGATGAATATCACCGAAGCGCGTGCTAAAAGCATCGATTTCACCAAACCTATCTACCGCATTCCCACCATGCTGATCGTCAAAGCGGGTGAGAAGTTGCTGCCAACTGCCGAGTCGCTGAAAGGCAAAAACATCGGTGTGTTGCAGGGTTCTATCCAGGAAACTTACGCTAAGAAGCACTGGGAGCCGCAGGGTGTGACCGTGACCTCTTATCAGGACCAGAACCAGGTTTATAACGACATGGTCGCGGGCCGCCTTGATGGCACGCTGGTGATGTCTGCTGCAGGCCAGTCTGGTTTCCTTGATAAGCCACAGGGCAAAGGTTTCGCGTTTGTCGGCAAGCCGGTTGAAGATGACACCATCCTCGGTTCAGGTATCGGTTTTGGTCTGCGTAAAGGTGATGCCAAGCTGAAAGGTGAACTGGATGCGGCTATCACAAAAGTGCAGGCTGACGGCACCATCACCAAGCTGGCGGCGAAATTCTTCCCTGGCATTGATGTGACCGCTGCGAAATAACATCAAGCGCCATACTGGCGCGCTGCTCCGTTAAAACCGGATTAAATTAAGGCTGCCATTGTTCACTCATGGCAGCCTTTTTCGTTTACGTCGGAGTCGGTGGCATCGCCTCTCAGCGGTTGCCGGGCCGCTGACAGCGTTAAGATCTGCCGGTAAGGATCGGGCTTATTTCGCCGCCAGATAACACAGCGCTTCGGCTACCTGATACGATTTCACAAACGACGGCACTGGTAAAAACTCGAAGCGTGAATGGAAATTGTGTGCGCCGGTAAAGAAGTTCGGTGTCAGCAATCCTTTTGCCGATAAAGCCGCACCGTCTGTGCCGCCGCGCATCGGGATGACTTTCGGCTCCACACCCACTTGTTCGAGCGCCGCAAATATCAAGTTAATTGCACGACGATCTTCCCCAATGGCATTACTGATGTTGCTGTAGGTGTCGTTAATGGTGAGTGAAACATGCCCGGTGGGGTTAAGCGCGGCGATCTCATCTGCGACTTCCACCAACTGCTGTTTTTTCTGATCGAAACCCAGTAAATCAAAGTCGCGAATCGATGCCTTCAGCACCGCACGGCTGGCATTGGCATTGATATCGTTAAACCAGATATAGCCTTCACGTCCTTCGGTATGCTCTGGCGTGGCCAGGCGATCGAAACGTGAGATGAAGTCGTGCGCCATCAGCAGTGGATTAACCAGCACGCCTTTGCCGGACATCGGATGCGCCGGCACGCCGGTAAACACCAGTTCCGCCGCCGCCGCATTAAAGTTCTCATACACCACTTCGCCCAGCTCACAGCAATCGATAGTCCAGGCAAAATCGACATTAAAGCGAGTGTCCAAATCCAGCGCTTTGGCACCGCGCAGCCCAATTTCCTCATCCGGTACAAATGCCACCACGATGTCGCCATGATCGCCTTTCAGATTCTCCATCAACGTCATCACCACCGTCACCGCTGCTTTATTGTCGGCGCCGAGCACGCTGGTGCCATCGCTAAAGATGATCTCCTGACCGTGATAGGGCGCAATCTCCGGGTGTTCCGCTACGCGCAGCCAAATATCCTGCTGCGTGTTCAGACACAAATCATCGCCGTTAAACGTCAGGGTTTGCGGGTGGATATCCGCTGACAAACCCACGTCCACCGTGTCGATATGGGTAATAAAGCCGATGCGTGGTGCATCTGGTCGATTGCCCGGTTTCACCGCCGTCACCGTCGCATGCTGATCGATGACGATATCCTGCAGCCCAAACTCACGCAGTTCCTGCGCTAGCAGCTCCGCCATCGCATGTTGTGAAGGGGTGCTGGGCAGCGTGGTGGATTTGGCATCGCTCTGGCTGGAAACCGCCAGATAACGGTAAAAACGTTGGGTCAGTTGGCGAGCGAGTTGGTCTGTCATCACATTTCCTTATTAGCTTTGCGCGATGTGCATTACACACCTCGGATAAATCGTGTTATTTATCAATAAATACCGATGCGGGCTCATGGAAGTCAACAAAAACGAGGATCACAATGAAAAAGATGATGGCAAAGTTCACACTCAGTGCGTTGTGTTTAGCGGTGGCAGGCGGGGTATCGGCAAAAACGCTGGTTTACTGTTCTGAAGGTTCGCCTGAGAATTTCAATCCGCAACTTTACACTTCAGGTACCAGCGTTGATGCCAGCGCAGTGCCTATTTTCAACCGTTTGGTGGACTTCAAGCCCGGCACCACGGAACTGGTGCCAAGTCTGGCTGAAAGCTGGGATATCAGCCCGGACGGCACGGTTTACACGTTTCACTTACGCAAAGGGGTTAAATTCCAGAGCAACAAACTGTTTAAACCTTCTCGCGACCTGAATGCCGATGACGTGATCTTCTCGTTTATGCGTCAGATGGATGCCAAAAATCCCTACCACAACGTCTCCGGTGGCAACTACAGCAATTTCGATAGCCTGGAACTGGCGAAGCTGATCAAGAATATAGAGAAGGTGGATGACAATACGGTGCGCATCACGCTGGCGCATGCGGAAGCGCCGTTCCTCGCAGATTTGGCCTGGTACTTCGCCTCCATTCACTCTGCGGAATATGCCGATCAGATGCTAAAAGCGGGCACACCAGAGAAAGTCGACATGGAGCCGATCGGCACCGGTCCCTTTGAGCTGGTGCAATATCAAAAAGACTCACGCATCCTCTACAAAGCCTTCCCGGATTACTGGCAGGGTAAAGCGAAACTGGATCGCATTGTCTTCTCCATCACCCCGGACGCCTCGGTGCGCTATGCCAAGCTGGAGAAAAACGAGTGTCAGGTGATGCCGTTCCCGAATCCTGCCGATCTGGAAAAAATGCGCAGCAACCCGGATCTGACGCTGGAGCAGAAGTCGGGGCTCAACACCGGTTTCCTGTCGTTCAATACCACCAAAGCGCCGTTGGATAACGTGAAAGTCCGCCAGGCACTGGCGATGGCCATCAACAAGCAGGCGATTATTGACGCGATATTCAAAGGCACTGGCACGGTGGCGAAAAATATTCTGCCGCCGGATGTCTGGAGTGCAGATAAGGATCTGAAGGATTACGATTATGATCCGCAGAAAGCCAAAGCGCTGCTACAGGAAGCAGGCATTAAACCCGGCACTGAAATCGCGCTGTGGGCGATGCCGGTGCAGCGCCCTTATAATCCAAACGCGCGACGAATGGCGGAGATGATTCAGGCCGATTGGGCGCAGGTGGGCATTAAAGCCAATATCGTCAGTTATGAGTGGGGTGAATACCTGAAGCGCGTGAAGGGCGGCGAGCATCAGGCGGCGCTGATGGGCTGGACCACGGCGACGGGCGATCCGGATAACTTCTTTGGCCCGCTCTACAGTTGCACCTCGGCCAATGGCGGCTCCAACTCCTCCAAATGGTGCTATCAGCCGTTCGAGAAGATCATTACTGAAGCGCGCGCGGAGCAAAATCACGACAAGCGCGTCACGCTGTATCGTGAAGCACAGCAGATCATGCACGATCAAATGCCTGCGGTGATGATCGCCCATTCAACGATTTTCGAGCCGGTGCGCAAAACGGTGAGCGGATATACCGTCGATCCGTTTGGTAAACACATTTTCTATCCGGTCGATATTAAGAACTGATGACGGGCAAGTGCCGCTAAAAGGCGGCACATTGTGTTGAGCGCGCGTGGCGTATCAAGGCTTCCAGCGTTGACGCAATGGCTCCTCCAGCGCGTTCATTTGCTGCAGTAAAAACGTCATAAACACATTCAGGGCGGCACTGCGAGGTCGCCCTGATTGCGCCTGTAACTGCAAGTTGCGCTGACTCAATTGATCGATCCCCACCGAGCGCAATATCAAGCCATGCGTTTCCGCTTCCTGTAACACAGTAAAGGCACTGCAAATGGTCAGGGCCAGCGGTGTGCGCAACAGAAAGTGGAACAGCGTTGAAAAGGTATCGCAGGTGATCACCGGTTCAATCAGATTGCCGCTCATATGACTTGCCAACTCAAACAGCTGGCGCACGGTGGTGTTTTGCTGTGGCAAAGCCAGCGGATAGTGGCTGACATCGTTCAGGGTCACGTGTGCGGCGCTGGCCAGCGGATGGCTCTGATGCATCACCAGCAGCACCGGGGCGGGCCAGGAACCGATGACTTCCACGCCGCGTTCAGCGTGCAGGCTGAATTGCAGTGCCAAATCGCACTCGCCGCTGCGCAGCAGTTCAGCGACACCTTGCGTACTTGCCACTTTGATATCAAACAGCACGCCGGGATTATCCTCACGGAAGGCGGCAATCATGCGCGGCAGCAGCGTAAAGGCTAATCCATCGGTACAGGCCACGCGAATCAGGGTGCGTCGCACGGCCTTCAGCCCCTTAATTTCTGCCAGCGCGTACTCCATCTCCAGCATCGTTTTGCGTACGTGATGGGCGTAAATTTCACCGGCTTCATTCAGCACCATCCCGCGCGCATGCCGGTCAAACAGGGGCACGCCCACCTGGTTTTCCAGTCGCTGAATTTGTCTGCTGATGGCAGACACCGCCACAAACAGCTGTTCACTGGCCGCGCTGAGCGAACCGGTATTGGCAACGGCCAGGAAATAGCGGATTTCATTGCTTATCATGCGGATGCCTCATACTGGTGCATGCCTCGAAATCGGGCAGCGGAGCTTTGCCAAAAAAGCAAATCATACTCGATAAATTGATAATTGTGGCAAAGCAAGGTTTCCGCAAAGATGACAAAACCAAAATACCAATAAAAGACATGCAAACATGACAGCACAACAAGCGGTACAACAAGCCACCGCCTGGTTCGACAGCGGGGAATTTCAGGAAACATTGGCTCGACGTGTGGCGCAACGCACCGAAAGCCAGCGCCAGGATCGCGACAACGAATTACAGCGTTACCTGCAGGATGAGATTGGCCCACAGCTCATCGCGCTGGGCTTCACCTTACATTTTATCGACAACCCTGAAGCCGCCCATCGCCCATTCCTGGTGGCGGTACGCATCGAAGATCCGGCACTGCCGACCTTGTTGAGTTACGGACATGGCGATGTGGTGTTCGGTGACGACGAAAACTGGCGTGAGGGGTTATCGCCGTGGCAGTTGGTGGAAGAGGGCGACCGCTGGTACGCCCGTGGCAGCGCGGATAATAAAGGCCAGCACTGCGTGAACCTCGCAGCACTCGAACAGGTGTTCAAGGCACGCGGTGGACGGTTCGGTTTCAACTGCAAAATGCTGTTTGAGATGGGTGAGGAGATCAGCTCGCCGGGTCTGGCTCAGCTGTGTCAGCATCATGCTGAACTGCTGAAAGCCGATCTGTTTATCGCTTCTGACGGCCCGCGTCTCAATGCGGTGCGCCCAACCCTGTTCCTTGGCTCCCGGGGGGCGGTGAACTTCCGACTCACCGTTACCGCGCGTGACAACGCCTATCACTCCGGTAACTGGGGCGGCTTATTGACCAATCCAGGCACTCAGTTAGCCAACGCCATTGCTTGCCTCGTGAACGAAAAGGGCGTGCTGCAGGTTGAGGCGCTGAAACCTGACTCTCTCACTCAACAAGTGCGCGACATCCTCAGCGACATCGAAGTGGGCGGGATGCCAGGGGATCCCGAGATTGATACCGCCTGGGGCGAGCCGGCGCTCTCTCCGACAGAAAGACTCTACGGCTGGAATACGCTGGAAGTCCTCGCATTCCTGACGGGCAATCCGGCACGTCCGATGAATGCGATTCCCGGTGAAGCCACGGCGGTGTGCCAACTGCGCTTTGTGGTCGGCACCGATTGGGAAAACCTGGCCCAGCATGTGAGCGAGCATCTGGCGCAGCACGGTTTTGACTACGTGAAAGTGGAGTTTATGCGCGGGTCACCGGCCACGCGACTCGATCCTACCGATCCGCTGGTGGATTGGGTGCTGGCGAGCATGGCAGAGACCAGCGGCAAAAAACCGGCGTTGCTGCCGAATCTCGGCGGCTCACTGCCGAACGAAGTGTTCTCTGACATTCTCGGACTGCCGACATTGTGGGTGCCGCACTCTTACCCGGCCTGCGGTCAGCATGGCGTCAACGAACATATGCTGAAGTCGATTGCGCGTGAAGGTCTGCAAATTATGACACGCCTGCTGTGGGATCTCGGCGAGCAAGGTAGCGAGCTGGTGGCTAAACACCGTCAGCACGCGGGAGGTGCTGCATGAGCACGCTTAACACAGCTGCCCCATTGAGCAGCACCAAACCGAATCTGCATAAAACGCTGTTTGCCACCTGTATCGGCAATGCGCTGGAGTGGTTTGATATTGCGGTGTATGGCTTCTTTGCCAGCTACATTGCCCATGCGTTCTTCCCTACCAGCGATCCCTCCGTCTCCTTGCTGCTGACCTTTGGCAGCTTCGGCGTCTCGTTCCTGATCCGTCCGCTGGGCGCGATTGTGCTCGGCAACTATGCCGATCGCCACGGGCGTAAAAAGGCGCTGCTGCTGTCGATCAACCTGATGATGTTGGGTGGCGCGGTCATCACCTTTATGCCTGGTTACGCCAGCATTGGCCTGATAGCGCCGCTGCTGATTTTACTGGCGCGTCTGGTGCAGGGCTTCTCGGCGGGGGGTGAATTCGGTAGCTCGACAGCGTTTCTGGTCGAGCATTTCCCGGAGCGCAGGGCGTTTATCGCCAGCTGGCAGTTTGCCACCCAGGGCGCAAGTACCTTGCTGGCCTCGGCGTTTGGTCTGGGACTGACGCAGATCCTCACGGAAAGTCAGATTCAGGATTGGGGATGGCGTATCCCGTTTGCCTTCGGGCTGCTGATTGGCCCATTGGGCATCTATATCCGCCGTCATGTGCATGAGCCTGCCAGTTTTGAAGCGCAAGCGCCTGAGGCCGCTCCGCTCAAGCGTCTGTTTGGTCGTCAAAAAGAGCTGATGCTGCTGGCGATTGGCCTGATGGTGATCTCCACCGCCGTGAACTACATGCTCAACTACGTGCCAACTTACGCTACCAAAAACCTGCATCTGCCGGGTTCTGCCGCGTTCACCGCGACGTTGCTGGCAGGGGTGATCCTGACGGTGGTGACGCCGCTGATGGGGCTGTTAGCGGAGCGCGTGGGCCGCGTGCCGTTGATGTGGGGCTCGCTGATCATGCTAATCGTCACCATTTATCCGGCGTTTAAGCTGGTGGTGAATCACACCACGCCGACCACCTTGATCATTCTGGTGTGCTGGATGGCGTTGCTGAAATCGATCTATTTCTCGACGGTCCCTTCAGTGATGGCCGACCTGTTCCCCATTGGTACTCGCGCCAGCGGGATGGCGATCAGCTATAACGTCGCGGTGACGGTGTTTGGTGGTTTTGCACCGCTGATTTGTACGCTGTTGATCAGTGCCACTGGCACCAGCCTCGCGCCAGGCTATTACCTGATGGCGATGTCGGTACTGAGTGGATTAGCCTTACTGCGCAGTCAGAAGCGCATCGCGTAAAGACGATTGAGTTGCGCCGTACCTGAAAGCGAACAGCTTAAATAGTGAAGAAGAAGTGTGGCTGCGCGTGCCATTGCGCAGCCTTCAAAAGCCGCCATTCCTGGTGCAGTTCACCTCATGGCAATGCCTGGCTGGCAGCTTATCCAGCCAGGTACTTCACTCAGGAAAACTGCAAATAGGCCACGTGGGTTTGCAGATACTCTTCCAGTCCATGACGTCCATCTGCACCACCGATACCCGATTTGCGCCAACCCGCATGGAACCCTTGCATCGCCTCGAAGTTCTCGCGGTTGATGTAGGTCTCACCAAACTTCAACTGACGCAACGCAATCATCGCCGTGTTCAGATTTTGCGTGTAGATCGAAGAAGTCAGGCCATATTCACAATCGTTAGCCAGCGCGACGGCTTCATCCAGAGTTTTAAAGGTCATCACCGGTAATACCGGCCCAAAGATCTCTTCGCGCATGATCTCCATCTCCTGACGCACACCGGTAATGATCGTCGGTTCGAAGTAGAATCCTTTATCGCCCACGCGCTTGCCACCCAGAACCACTTTTCCGCCCTCAGACACCGCTTTGGCCACTTTCTGCTCCACGCGTTCCAGTGCGGCGGCGGTGATCAGCGGGCCCATGTCGATATCAGTTTGCTCGGCTGGGTTGCCAAACTTCACCTGTTTCATTGCTGCAGTCAGTGCGCTGATGAAGCGATCATAAATGCCTTCCTGGACGTACACGCGTTCCGCACAGTTGCACACTTGCCCGGTGTTGATTACGCGAGAGCTGACAATGGCCTTCACAGCGAGATCCAGGTCCGCATCATCCATCACAATGGCTGGCGCTTTACCGCCGAGTTCCAGCGACACCTTGGTGACGTTTTTCGCGGCGGCTTGCATCGTAGCAATGCCCGCACCCACGCTGCCGGTCAGGCTCACTAAACCGACCTTCGGGTTGGCGGCCATCTCCTGACCGACTTCGGGGCCATAGCCAAACACGAAATTGATCACGCCTTTCGGCAGGCCGATCTCATGAATGATCTGCGCAAAAATCGCTGCATTGTTAGGGGTGAGTTCACTGGGTTTGATGGCGATAGTGTTGCCGGTAATCAGCGCCGGAGCGGCTTTACGCGCAATCAGGAAGAAAGGGAAATTCCAGGGCAAGATGCCGGTGGTGACACCGATGGCTTTCTTGAACACGAAGATATTTTCATTTGGGCGATCGCTATTGACGATT
The DNA here is from genome assembly GCF_000963985.1 of Pantoea sp. BL1. Lineage (NCBI taxonomy): Bacteria > Pseudomonadati > Pseudomonadota > Gammaproteobacteria > Enterobacterales > Erwiniaceae > Pantoea > Pantoea sp. BL1. The sequence goes on from NZ_JZRH01000030.1 coordinate 66,934, forward strand.
TCACCTTCATAACGACGCGCCCATTCGGCCATGTAGTCGAGGTAATCCGCGGTGAACAGCACTTCAGTCTGCGCCAGCCCCTGAGTTTTACCGCCTTCCGCCACAATGGTGGCCGTCAGTTCGGCTTCACGCTGGCGGATACCAGCAGCAATTTTACGCAACCAGTTACCGCGCTCAACGGCGGGCAATGCTTCCCAGGCAGGTTGTGCTGTTTCTGCCGCTGCAATCGCCTGTGCTGCATCTTGCTGTGTGCCTTGCGGCACCCGCGACAGCAGCGTTTCAGTCGCTGGATTGATGACCTCAATCCACTTATCGTTCTGATCGTTTACAAACGCGCCATTAATGTAGTGTTGATGGTGTGTTGTCATCTGTAGGGTCTCCGCGATCGGTTTCGTTAGCATGGTGTGAATCGAGAGTGAAACAGATCAAGGTGTAGCACCTTTTTGTCAGTGCCAGAGCGGATGACGGGATGGCAGAGAAGGGAAGAACGATACGACAGACGCAGCATTCCTGATGAAATGCCGCGTATTCAGCGTGTTAGTAAGAAAAAATTTTATGCAGAAAGATCAGGAACCCGGCACCGCCGCGCCGCTGGCGATAAACCACGCGAGGAAACTGACGCCAGCAATGATGATGGCAATAGGGAAGAGCAATCCGATTTTCATAGATATCCTGATCGTTAAGCGAGTTGAACAATGGCGCGATGGGTTTTCATCATACTGAACAGCTGAAATTGGCTGGCGTCATCCACCTCGCGCAGATGTTCGCCTTTCTGATAACGAATGCGGTGAATATGACCGAGTTGACGCCACACCACGATGGCCGAAGCCAGCAGGGCGCAGTTCTCTTCGCTCTGGATGCAGTCAAGTGTGGCGTAACGCTCTTCATCCAATCCATTAATGAAAACGTTCAACGCCTGAGGCGGCACAATGGCGCGGATATCATCCAGCATCACGCGGCTCACCGGCTGCGACAACAGCAGCGTCAACCTTTTGCTATTCATCTCATTCCTTCGTTGCGATGATTTTTCCAACGTTATACGGAATTCGCCACGTCGGGGAAAGCTCATCGGGCGGCTTTGTGTGACTGCCATGTTAAACAGCAGGCTGGCAGTCAGTCAAAAACTGTGTCGATCAACACAACAAAAATAAAAAATATCCCCAATAATAAGTGACTTATAAAAACCAGCCCGATTGATGCCTGCAAATGCAATTTTGTGATCCTCATGTTGAAGACCCGCCGAATTTTGCCAGCACCGCGCGCTTTCCGGCAGCCATCCAAAGGCTGATGAAAAGCTGCGCACCGTAGACTGCTGCTAATCGGGAAACTGTCAGTTTCCTGTGGGCCTCAACCTTACGAAGGAATAACAATGAACAGTGCCATTCTTGCCGGTATTTTATGGCATCTGGTGGGTGCCGCCAGTGCCGCATGTTTTTATGCTCCGTTTAAGCAGGTAAAAAAGTGGTCATGGGAAACAATGTGGTCAGTCGGCGGCGTGATGTCATGGCTGATTCTGCCCTGGGCGGTCAGCGCGGTGCTGCTGCCCAACTTCTGGGCGTATTACGGTAGTTTTAGCCTCTCGCAACTGCTGCCGGTGTTTCTGTTTGGTGCCATGTGGGGCGTCGGGAATATTAACTATGGCCTGACCATGCGCTATCTCGGCATGTCGATGGGCATTGGTATCGCCATCGGTATCACGCTCGTGGTGGGCACCCTGATGACTCCGCTGTTGCAGGGACGCTTTGTTGAGCTGTTCAGCTCGCCGGGCGGACGAATGACGTTGCTAGGCGTACTGGTGGCGTTGGTGGGTGTGGCGATCGTTTCACGTGCCGGTTTGTTGAAAGAGCGAGCACTCGGCATCAATGCAGAAGAGTTTAATCTGAAGAAAGGGCTGGTGCTGGCGGTACTGTGCGGCATCTTCTCAGCCGGGATGTCTTTCGCGATGGATGCGGCGAAACCGATGCATGAAGCGGCAGTTAACCTGGGCATCAATCCGCTGTACGTGGCCTTACCCAGCTATGTGGTGATCATGGGCGGCGGCGCGTTAGTGAATCTGGCCTACTGCTTTATCCGCCTGGCGATCAAACCGGAACTGTCGGTACGCCGCGATTTTTCAGTGGCAAAACCGATGCTAATGGCCAACGTGGCATTCGCCGTGCTCGGTGGCACCATGTGGTATCTGCAGTTCTTCTTCTATGCCTGGGGCCACGCGAAAATCCCTGCGCAATATGACTTTGTCAGCTGGATGCTGCACATGAGCCTGTATGTGCTGTGCGGCGGATTAGTCGGCCTGGTGCTGAAAGAGTGGAAAGCAGTAGGGCAGCGCCCGGTTCGCGTGCTGTCGTTGGGTTGTGTGGTGATCATCATCGCGGCCAACATCGTTGGATTAGGCATGGCCAACGGTTAATTAACTCGCCTTGCTGTAAAAAGCCTGACGCACGGCAAGGTGCATCAGGCTTTTATTTTATCGGTCAGTGATGTGCGTTGCGGGAGAAAGCGCTGGCGCCAGGCACTCGGCGTCAAACCCGTATCCCGCGTAAACACCACCGAGAAGTAATTGCTGTCATCAAAGCCGCAGCGTGCGGCCACTTCACTGATTAACCCATCCTGCGTACGCAGCAAATATTTTGCCTGGCATAATTGCAGTTGTCGCAAGTAGTGGCCAACTGTCATGCCGGTTTGCTGACGAAACAGCTGCTTCAGTGCACGCTCATTTAATTCATTTTGTTGGCAAAAATCGGCTAAGTCGAACGGACGATGCAGTGCACCCTGTAAGGCAGACATCAGCAAATCAAGCTGTTCACCTTCCGGCAGCGCCCATGGACGGTCGGCGGCATAACCATGGCGACGCAAGATCAACGCCAGCTGCAGGAACAGGGCTTCAGAGAGCTGAATCGACAACGAATCGCTTTTACGGCTTTCCCGTTCCAGCTGGCTGATTACCCCTCGTGCCAGCACCATGCCGCGCGTGGTTAAGCGCCAGCAACCTGGTGCATCATCGTCCTGCGGGGGCAGCAGCTGGCTCCAGTCCAGACTCAGGCGAAAGCGATCGCGGCAATAGAGGATGTTATCCAGCGCCAGATCGTTGACGCTGTCATAGCTGTGGCAATCATTGTCACGGATATAGAATACATCGCCGCAGGTGATCAACCACGGGCGGTCATTGAGCACGTGCAAGCCGTTACCGCGCCAGACGATCACAATTTCACTGAATTCATGACGATGCGGTGGGAAGGAGGGCTGAGGCATGCGTTCGGCCACCGCAATCGGCAGATTGGTGGCCGGGAAATAGTCTTCGCGCGTCAAAATCAGCGACATGGTAACCACTCCAATTACAACATCTGCTGGCGCTCCGCTCGGGGCGCGCAGCCAAATTCCCGCCGAAACAGCGTGGAGAAGTGGTTGCTGTCACCGAATCCACACTGATAGGCGATGTCCGTTATGCGCATATCGCTATGACGCAATAAATGCCGGGCCTGCAATAAACGCAGCCGATTCAGGTAGCGCTGCGGCGTATTGCCGGTTTGCTGCTTCATCTGGCGATGCAGGGTGCGCAGCGAAAGCGAGAAGCGGTCGGCCAGCGCATCCCATTCAATATCATCACTGTAGTGCTCATTGAGCCAGTCAAGCAACCGATGCAGGCGTGCTTCCTGATCCTGCGCCTGATCGTTGTGACCGGCTTCGCGCAACAGCACCAGCAGTTGCAAGAACAACTGTTCCTGATGCGCCTGACGCTCTAGCGACCAGACCTCCTGCTGTTTCATCTGCGTCACAATCTGCAGCGCCTGCGCCATCACCTTGTGATTGATACGCCAGTGCGACAGATAGCTGCCGTTTTCATCTCCGGGCAGCAATGACTGTAAACCTGAGAGAAAACGAAACGCTGCCGGGCTGCGGTACAGCACATTGGTCAGGCACAGGTTCTCTGTTTGTTCATACAGATGGCGATCGTGATCGCGTACAAAGCACACGCAACCGGCGCACAGGGTCTGCGGCTGGCCGTTAAACACGTGAATACCGGAACCTTGCTCAACCAGTACGATTTCATGGAAATCATGATGATGCTCAGGAAAGGCCTGCTGCGGTACGCGCGGCTCAATGGCAATCGCGTAGTTTCCTTCCGGAAAGAAATCAGCACTGTGCAGAACGGTCATGATGCGCCTCTCGATTAACAATTTTGTAACCGAGTCTACGCAGGCGCTGTGCACCTTACCTTGAAATTTAAACCGCACAGCGCAGGAAAATGGCGAATTATTCAAGATCGGCCAGGTGATTGATGGAATTGCGGTAAAGCTCACAACTCTGTTGTTCCTAGGTTCTGTGAGCTTTCTCACGATCATCTTTGCCAGCTTGCCAGCGACTATCACGCGCTGGCAGTAAGGGGAAGGTGGCGAGGCGCCTGTATTTATACGCTATGGCCATCTCATCACAGGAAGAAACGCCATGAGTATGCGTAACATTGTTGCCATTGATTTAGGCGCATCCAGCGGGCGCGTGATGCTCGCGCAATGGACCTCTGCTAACCAGCGCATCACCCTGCGTGAAGTGTGCCGTTTTGCCAATCAGCGTATTCGTCGCGCCGGTTATGACTGCTGGGATCTCGACAGCCTTGAGCAGGCGATTCGCGCAGGATTGGCGCAATTAGATGATGAGGGCATCGTGCCGGATAGCATCGGCATTGATACCTGGGGCGTGGATCTGGTGCTACTGGATGCCAACGGAGAACGCATTGGCGAAACGGTCAGTTATCGTGACTCGCGCACCGATGGAGTGATGGCGCAAGCGATCAATGAGCTGGGCAAAGCCGCCATTTACCAGCGCACAGGTATCCAGTTTCTGCCCTTCAATACCCTGTATCAGATGCGTGCGCTGCACCAGCAACAGCCGGACTGGCAGGCACAGGTCAAACATGCACTGATGATCCCGGATTATCTGCATTATCGTCTGACCGGCAACATGAACTGGGAGTACACCAACGCTACCACTACGCAGATGCTGAACATTGAAACTGGCGAGTGGGATAGCGAGTTGCTGTCGTGGGCAGGGATCGAAGCCGACTGGTTTGGCAAACCGACTGCACCGGGCAATACCGTAGGCAACTGGATCAATGCCAGCGGTAAAAAAATTCCGGTCGTGGCCGTTGCCACGCACGATACCGCCAGCGCAGTGCTGGCCACGCCGCTCATGCAAGACGACGCCGCTTATCTCAGCTCTGGCACCTGGTCCTTAATGGGCATAGAAAGTCTGCAACCCTGCGTAAGCCGCACTGCGCTCGATGCCAACATCACCAATGAAGGAGGCGCGGAGGGCTATCGGGTGTTGAAGAACATCATGGGCCTGTGGTTGTTACAGCGCGTTTGCGGTGAATTGCACATTTCAGATCTCTGCACATTGATTGACGCAGCGGAAAATGAACCTGCCTGTCGTGCCCTGATCAATCCCAATCATCCGCGTTTTATCAATCCTGCCAGCATGGTGCAGGAGATTCAGGACGCCTGCGCCGAGCAGCACATGCCGATTCCACAAAGCCCTGCAGCGCTGGCGCGCACCATTTTCGACAGCCTGGCGCTGCTGTATCGCCAGGTGATAGGCGAACTGGGCAACCTGCGCGGAGCACCGATTCGCCAGTTACATGTGGTTGGCGGTGGCAGTCAGAACCCATTATTGAACCAGTTATGCGCCGATGCCTGCGAAATGCCGGTGCTGGCCGGTCCGATTGAAGCCTCAACGCTCGGTAATGTCGGCTGTCAGCTGATGGCGTTAGGTGAACTGCGCGATGTGGCCGAGCTGCGCCGCTGCATCGACAAGAATTTCCCGTTAGAAACGTTTGTACCTCAGAATGCCAGCATCTTCGCTGCCCATCAGGCACGCTTTGCGGCACTGAGCCAACCTGCTAAGGAACTTGCATATGACAAAGCTGATTGAACAAGCCTTTGAACTGGCGAAACAACGCTACGCGGCGTTGGGTATTGATGTGGACCAGATCATGACGAAACTGGATGGCATCCCGGTGTCCATGCACTGCTGGCAGGGGGATGATGTTCGTGGCTTTGAAAACCCGAATGGCGAACTGACGGGCGGCATTCAGGCTACCGGTAACTATCCGGGGCGCGCTCGCAATGCAGATGAACTGCGCGCTGACATTGAGAAAGCAATGTCACTGATCCCCGGCTCCAAACGCCTTAATCTGCACGCCATTTATCTGGAAAGCGATGCGCCGGTTGAACGCGATGCCATTGAGCCGAAGCACTTTAGCGGCTGGGTAGAGTGGGCGAAATCCAACAAGTTAGGACTGGATTTTAACCCCAGCTGCTTCTCGCACCCGCTGAGCGCCGACGGCTTTACGCTGTCCCATGCGGATAAAGGGATTCGCCAGTTCTGGATCGACCACTGCAAAGCCAGCCGCCGTATTTCAGCGCACTTTGGTGAACAGCTCGGGACGCCATCGGTGATGAACATCTGGGTGCCGGATGGCATGAAAGACCTCACCATCGATCGTCTGGCACCGCGCGAGCGTCTGGCCAGCGCGCTGGATGAGGTGATCAGTGAGAAGCTCGACCCCCGTCATCATATCGATGCGGTGGAGAGCAAACTGTTCGGTATCGGCGCGGAGAGTTACACCGTGGGCTCCAACGAGTTTTGCCTCGGCTACGCCGCCAGCCGTCAAACGGCGCTGACGTTAGACGCCGGACATTTTCATCCAACCGAAGTGATTTCCGACAAGATATCCACTGCCATGCTGTATGTGCCGCGTTTGCTGCTGCACGTCAGCCGCCCGGTACGTTGGGATAGCGATCATGTGGTACTGCTCGATGATGAAACCCAGGCCATCGCCACGGAGATCGCCCGCCATAAACTGTTCGACAAAGTGCATATCGGCCTGGATTTCTTTGACGCCTCGATAAACCGCATCGCAGCCTGGGTGATTGGCACCCGCAACGCCAAAAAAGCGCTGCTGCGCGCACTGCTGGAACCCAGCGATCAGCTGCGGAAATGTGAGCAGGAAGGGGATTACACCGCGCGGCTGGCGCTGCTGGAAGAGCAGAAATCGTTACCCTGGCAGGCGGTCTGGGAAGCCTGGTGTCTGCGCCATGATGTGCCCGCCGATGCCAGCTGGCTGAGCGACGTGCGTCACTATGAACAACAAACATTGCGTCTACGTTAAGGGATCGACCATGCAAAATATTCTCTCTTCTTCATTCGTTCAGGACATGGTGAAGGCGACCAGTGATATGTGGCTGAAAGGCTGGGATGAGCGCAATGGCGGCAATGTCAGCCTGCGTTTGCTGCCAGAAGAAGCGCAGGCCTGGTCAGCTGATTTTTATGCCGAACCGCGCTGTATTGAGTTAACCCAACCGGCACCGGCCCTGGCCAACGATTGGTTCCTGGTCACCGGGTCTGGCAAGTTCTTCCGTAACGTTCAGCTTGATCCCGCCGATTGTCTGGCGCTGTTACAGGTGGACGACAAAGGGCTGTCGTACAAAATCCACTGGGGGCTCAGCAACGGCGGGTTACCGACCTCGGAACTGGCGGCGCATTTCCAGTCGCACAGCGTGCGTAAGCAGGTATCCAACGGGGCTGACCGCGTGATTATGCACTGCCATGCCACCAATTTTATGGCGTTGAGTTACGTGGTGAATCTGGATTCCGCCCGTTTCACGCGTTTGCTATGGGAAGGCAGCACCGAATGTCTGGTGGTGTTCCCGGATGGCGTCGGTATCCTGCCGTGGATGGTGCCGGGAACCGATCAGATTGGTCAAGCCACCGCCGATGCCATGGCATCACACAGCCTGGTGATGTGGCCATTCCACGGCATTTTCGGTGCCGGTCCGAATCTGGATGAAACTTTTGGCTTGATCGACACGGCCGAGAAGTCTTCAGAAGTGGTGGTCAAAGCCTTGTCGATGGGCGGGATTCGCCAGAGCATCACCACCGAACAGCTGGTGGCACTCGGTGAACGCTTCAGTGTGCATCCGTGGCAGGCGGCATTGGATGCGGAGCGCAGCGATGTTGCGTAAAGCCTTTGTGATGCAGGTGCATGCGCACTGCCATGATGAATATCTGCGTCGCCATTCACCGATCTGGCCTGAGCTGGAGCAGACGTTGAAAGCCCACGGCGCGCACAATTATGCGATCTGGCTCGATGCGGAGCGTAATTTATTGTTTGCCAGCGTGGAGATTGAATCAGAAGCGCGTTGGGAGGCGGTCACTAACACGGAAGTGTGCCAGCGTTGGTGGGCATCTATGAAAGACCTGATGCCATCGAATACGAACAACAGCCCGATCAGCCAGGCGTTGAAACCGATGTTTTTTATGCCGTAAGGCTTTCAAACATGGCACTTTGGTCAAAGTCAGGGGCGGCCTGAAGGTCGCACCTGACTTCAGGATGAGAAAACATCACGGGTCAGCATGTTATGACGCGTTTAACGCGCAGTAGCCTGCCAGAGCGGGCCAGATGGCCATCTGCGTATCGACTAATCCGTCGAGATCGTCACGACTTGCGCCTTCACGGGCGCGCACCGACATGCCTTGCAACATGCAGGCCAGATAGCTGGCCAACGTACCGCTGTTGGCACACTGCGGCAATTCACCGCGCTGCTGTCGGCCATCCAGAAATTGCTGCAAAGCCCGTTCCTGCGCATGATGCTGTTTAGCCAGCATCTGTGCAATCTCGTCTGAGCCTGAAGAGAGCGCACTGGACGTGCAGATAAAGAAACAGCCAGCGGGCTTATCGCATTCGGTAAAACAGGCTGCAGTGGCACGAAAATAGGCTTCAATCGCGGCTTTGACATCGAGTGTTTCATCGTTAAGCACCTGTTGACGCTGCGCGCTGAAAGTGTCGATATAGCGCTGCATTGCTGCGCGGAACAAGCCTTCCTTATTCTCAAACTCCGCGTAGAGCGTCGGCGCTTTCGCTCCCGTCGCGTTCACCAAATCTGACAGCGAGGTGCCTTCATAACCGTGTGCCCAAAACAACATTAATGCTTTATCCAGCGCATCGTTGCGATCAAATACTTTGGGGCGACCACGCGTTTTGCGATTAAGCGTGTCGGTCATTTGCGTCATAGGGACACCTCACTGCATGAAGAACATGTGATTAAATTACCGATCGCTAACTAAATATGCAAGCGCAGCCGACATTCTCCCTCATTCACTTTGCCCGTTTGTGCTTTACCTGCGGCACATCACTCATTTCGATAAGTGAAAAAGGGCGCTAAAGCCCATAATCACGCCACTTTCAAATAAAATAACGACCGTTAATAAAATGGTTGACGAGATACCCGCTTCGGCGCTAGCATTTAATTAACGGTTGTTAACTTAATTCAGCCGACCCCTTTCATCTGCATAAGAGAGACGATCATGAAAAGCATCAAAATGGTATTAGCCGCAGTCGCACTGTCATCCATCGCGTTTGGTAGCATGGCTGCCGAATTAGTGAATCAGGCACCATTGAACCAGCAGCAAATTGGTGTGGTCAGTGCATCAGGTAGCACTAACCTGACTTCACTGGAGCATCAGCTATCGGAGAAGGCGAGTGCTGCCGGAGCAAAGTCGTTCCGCATCACTTCGACCTCTGGCAACAACAAGCTAAATGGCACAGCGGTAATTTATAACTAATCACCAAAGCGCAAAGAATGGCGCAGGGGCGCACCGATGTGTGCCCCTGGTCGTGAAGCGAATTATCCGTTAGAGCGGAGTTGCGGATACCGACGGAAGATGGTGATACACCAGAACAACGCAACCAGTCCAATTAACCCACCTACGTTACCCACATCCGACATTTTCATATGCAGGCTGACCTGGTTACCCAGCAGGGCACCCGCACCAATCCCGATGTTATAAATGCCTGAGAACAATGACATCGCCACATCGGTAGCATCCGGTGCCAGTGACAGCACACGAACCTGCATCGCCAGGCCTATCATCATCATTGCCATGCCCCAGAAAATACACAGCAGCGAAATGGCTGCCGGGCGCACGGCGGCAAACAGCAAAAGCCCCATACTCAGCGTGATGATGCCAATTGCGGCGAGTAGCATCGCTGAGGGGAATTTGTTGCCCAGCGTACTGAACAGCACGCTGCCGATAATCCCGGCGGAACCGAACAGCAACAATAGTAAGGTCGTGAAGTTCTCATCCGCATTCGCGACCACCTGCATAAAGGGTTCGATGTAGCTGTAAGCGGTGTAGTGCGCGGTAACCACCAGCGTCACCAGAATATACATTGCCACCAGCGCCGGACGGCGGAACAGCATCGGTACGCTACTCAGTGAGCCAGTGTGCTCGCTCGGCAGCCGTGGCAGTATCCGCACCAGCAAAATCAACAGCACCAACGCTGACAAGCCGATCATGCCGAAAGTGGTGCGCCAGCCGAGATATTGCCCAACGATACGGCCAATGGGCACGCCCAACACCATCGCCAATGCGGTACCGGTTGCCAGCATACTCAACGCCTGAGTTTTCTTGCCAGCCGGTGCAACACGAATCGCGAGTGACGCTGTAATCGACCAGAACACCGCGTGCGCCAGTGCGATGCCGATGCGCGAAATCACCAGCGAGGTGAAATCCCATGCTACGGACGAAAGCACATGGCTGGCGATAAACAGAATGAACAACACCGACAGCAGCAGACGGCGTTCAATATTGCGCGTCAGCAGCATTAACGGCAGGGATAACAGCGCAACGACCCATGCATAAATGGTCAGCATAATACCGACATCAGCGGTCTTCATGGCGTAGCTCGCCGCGATATCCGACAGCAGGCCAACAGGGACAAATTCAGTGGTATTAAAAACAAAGGCGGCAATCGCCAGCAGCACAACGCGTAGCCAGGCTGTTTTACGTGAGACGGTAGTTGGTTGCATGGGGTTCAAATCGATCTGACAGCGAGTGAGGGGGCGAAACGAGCCCGGTTAAGTGACCTGCATCACAAATTGGGGCTATTGTGGAGCATTAATGAGCGGATGAAAACCATATAGACCGTTTTTATTCCTGAATATTTTTTATCGCTGAAGGCCAGGTTAATAGCCTGAGGTTATTATCAATTCTTGCTTTTTGCCTAAAGGGTGAAAGCAGGCAAGAACCATCAAGGCGTAGCGCTTTACGATCTCGTGATGAGGAAGTCGGCTGTTTCTTTATGAGAACGATGTGACAGCCGTACTTAACAACACGCCTTAAGCGCTACGCGATTGTCAGACCAGCATTATCAGAGTTGCACCATGTGTTTTAGCGCCACGCTATGCTGAGTGGTCAGGCTTTTTTTTACCGCCACCGGGCAACAATGCTCGCATCCCATCGCACTGGAATAAAATTTACGGGCTTGTTGAATGGCGGCAGTGGCCGTGTAGAAAGTCCCGAGAAAGCGCCGTGCACCATCAGAAGGGAGGAACGGGCAGCCTGTTGCATGTACCACATGATTGTCGTTATAGCCTGCGTGCTTATCGACGTAATAATAGAGTTGCATCTAACGTCCTCATTGCTGTGAAAAAAGAAAATCTAACTATTGTTGGAATAAAAAGGATTATAGCGACGAATTGTCGTTTTGTTTTAAGTGGGACTATTTGAAAGCGCGATTCTGACGGCTTAAGCGAGAAGCGGGGCGCAGCGGCCCCGTCGTTTAGATGAAAGGTATTACAGTTTTCGGCACTGCAAACGCCAGCCGACGAACAAGGCCAGCAACAGCAACACAGTGATGAACAGCGTCACGCCCGTCCAGCCATAGCTGTGCCAGAACACACCGCCTAACGTGCCCGCCACGCTGGAACCCACGTAATAGCTGAACAAATAGAGTGACGAGGCCTGGCCCTTAGCGCGGCGCGCGCGCGGACCAATCCAGCCGCTGGCGACAGAGTGCGCCGCAAAAAAGCCCGCCGTAAACAGCATCATACCAGGCAGTATCAGCCAGAGAGAATGAAAAGCGGTGAGCAACAGTCCTGCCAGCATAATAGCCGTGGCGCTAATCATCACCGGTCCACGACCAAAGCGACTGGTCATCGCGCCCGCTTTGGGAGAACTCCACGAACCGGTCAGATAAACCACCGACAGCAGGCCCACCACCGCCTGGCTCAACGACCAGGGTGCGCTCAACAAACGGTAGCCGATGTAATTAAACAGCGTCACAAACGCGCCCATCAGCAGGAAACCTTCTGCGAACAGGAAGGGTAACCCTTTGTCGCGCCAGTGCAGCCGGAAGTTAATCAACAAGCTGCGCGGACGTAACGAGGCGGGACGGAAATGACGTGACGCCGGCAAAATCTTCCAGAACATCAGTGCGCCCGCCAGCGAAAAGCAACCGATCACTCCAATCGCCACACGCCATGAGAAGAAATCGGTTAGCACGCCGGTCAGCAAGCGACCGCTCATGCCGCCAATGGAGTTACCGCTGATATACAGACCCATCGAGAAGGCAATCACGCGGGGATGAATCTCTTCACTCAAATAGGTCATACCGACCGCCGCAACGCCACTAAGAGACAAACCAATCAGCGCACGCATCATCAGAATGCCTTGCCAGCTGGTCATGGTGGCCGAAATCAGGGTGCAGATGGCAGCGAGCATCAAGGCAGTGACCATCACTGATTTACGCCCGATGGCATCGGAGAGCGGGCCGGTCACCAGCAAGCCCAGCGCCATCAATCCCGTGGAGAGTGACAGTGAAATACTGCTCTCAGCGGGAGAGACGCCAAACTGCTGCGACAGCACGGGCAGAATCGGCTGAACACAATACAGCAGTGCGAAGGTGGCCAATCCTGCGGAGAATAATGCGAGAGTGACACGCATAAACTGCGGTGAACCACGCTCAATCCATTCTGAGGGGGCGACGGTTGAAGCAGGCTGAACGGACAACTCGTCTTCATGAATTGTCACTGCCTGGGAAGAGCGACTCACGGAATATCCTTAGATGAGAAACGGTCTGATTACTGTAGGAAAATGGGAATAGGTTGTACAATATATTAATAATCTCAAATGAGACGTTTAAAGTATGAATGTTGAGTTTCGCCATCTGCGTTATTTCATCGCCGTTGCGGAAGAGCTGCACTTTGGCCGCGCGGCACAGCGGCTAAATATCTCCCAACCGCCGCTCAGCCAACAGATTCAGCAGCTGGAGCAGGAGATTGGTGCACAGCTGTTTACCCGAACCAATCGCAGCGTGCAGATCACACCTGCCGGTCAGTTGTTTTTACAGGATGCGCGCGTCATTCTGCTGCAGGTTGAACAAGCCGCCAGTCGGGCTGCGCGTGTGCACAGTGGACAGGAAGGCGAGCTGCGCATTGGTTTCACCTCTTCCGCACCTTTCACCGGTCTGGTCTCCGATGCGCTTTATCAATTTCGTCAGCGTTGGCCGGAAGTGCACATTTCGATGCAGGAAAATAACACGCGTCAGCAGTTAGCACCGCTGCACGAAGGTCGGCTGGATTTAGGTGTGATGCGCAACACACCGTTGCCAAGCGATTTACAGCATCGGGTACTGCTACGCGAGCCGTTGTGCGCGCTGGTGCACTGGGCACATCCGCTGGCGGATGCCGAATCGATCTCCATTCAGGCACTGGCCAACGAGCCCTTCGTGTTTTTTGATCCGCAGGGGGGGACCGCGCTGTACGGGGAAACACTGGCGCTGCTGCACCGTTATCAAATCAAACCCTTTATTACTCAGGAGGTGGGCGAGGCGATGACGATTCTCGGTCTGGTCGCAACCGGATTGGGTGTTTCCATATTGCCGGCCTCATTTCGACGTGCGCGACTGGCTGATGTGGTGTGGATTCCCCTGCAAGAGCACGATGCCATTTCTGAAGTCTGGCTGGTCTGGTCAGCCACGCGGCAACCCACTGCGCAAATGCACAATATGATGCAATTGATGATGCAGAATGCCGAAATTTAAATCGTCTGATGATCAATGGCCCGATCTTTATGTGCGATAAATCACATTTCTAATCAAATATTTGACGCTGCCTGCCAATCTGCATCACCATAGCTGCTGTTTATTTAGAAGCGCGAAAATATCCGGGAGCAGGGCGTGAATCTGGACAGTCAGCCTGGCCACATTGACCAAATAAAACAGACCAACGCAGGCGTGGTTTACCGACTGATTGACCATTACGGCCCGATTTCGCGTATTGAGCTTTCTAAACGTGCCCAGCTGGCGCCTGCCAGCATCACCAAAATCGTGCGGGAAATGCTCGATGCGCATCTGGTGCAGGAAACTGAATTCCAGGAGCCGGGCAGCCGAGGGCGCCCGGCCATTGGTTTGATTCTGGATACGCTCGCCTGGCACTATCTTGCCATACGAATTCAACCGGGACAGATCACGCTGACGCTGCGCGATCTTAGCAGCCGTGCGTTGCAGGAAGATCGTTTACCCCTGCCTGCCAGCGCTGACCAGCCGCTGCTGCAAACACTGCAGAATAGGGTCAATGAGTTCTTCGTCCGCCATCAAAACAAACTTGAGCGTCTTACCGCGATTGCCATCACCTTACCCGGTTTAATTAACGCGGCATCAGGTGTGGTGCATCGCATGCCGGGCTATGACGTGCAGGAAATGCCGTTAGGTGAAACACTTTCCTCGCTCACGGGTTTACCCGTATTTGTGCAACATGACATCTCCGCCTGGACGCTGGCCGAAGCGCTGTTCGGTGCTTCGCGCGGTGCGCAGGATGTGATTCAGATAGTGATTGATGAAACGGTAGGCGCGGGCGTGATCAGCGGAGGCCAGCTTTTGCACAAACGTGGTCGTGCGCTGGTAGAAATTGGGCATACGCAGATCGATCCTTACGGCCAGCAGTGTTACTGCGGCAATCATGGCTGTCTGGAAACCGTAGCCAGCACCGGCAGTTTATTGCAATTGGCTGCACAGCGTTTGTCTTCGCAACCCGACAGTTTGCTGCATCGTGAACCCCTGACCATCGCCAGTTTATGTGCCGCTGCACAGCAAGGCGATCGGCTGGCGCGTGACGTCATTGCCGGGGTGGGCCACCACATTGGTCGCATGCTGGCAATGATGGTGAATATCTTCAACCCACAACAAATCCTGATTGGTTCTCCGCTTAATCAAGCCGCTGATGTGCTGTTTCCTGCCGTCAGCAGCACTATTCGTCAGCAGGCGTTACCTGCGTACAGTCATGAGATCCAACTTGCCCCTACCAGCTTTAGCGATCCGGGTACTTTTGGTGCCGCCGCGCTGATCAAAGACTCACTTTATAGCGGTCATTTGCTGGTAAAACTGTTGCAGGGCTAATCACTGCTCGCCTTAAGTTTGCGCTAACGCAATCTGCCATCCGAGACATTTCCTTAAACTGCCTTCTTCGCAGGTTACACATCGCTTCAACGAAGGAGGAGTAAGGTGAAAACAATCTTTGTCACCGGTACCGACACTGCGGTGGGTAAAACCGTCGTGTCACGCGCACTGCTGCAGTGTTTTGCCAAAGCGGGCCTCTGTGCCGCGGGCTACAAACCTGTTGCCAAGAGTGCACAGCACACGCCTGACGGGTTGCGTAATAAGGATGCTTTGCTGTTGCAGCAGGCGTCGGGTCTTGAACTGCCGTACCCTGCGGTGAATCCCATTACGCTGGAAGAAGATGAAATCAGTACCAGCGCATCGGTGCGAATGGATTATCCGTTACTGAGCCGCTGCCTTGAGCAGTTAAAAAGTCAGGCTGCGCGGGTAGTGGTGGAAGGAACCGGTGGATGGCGCAGTTTGATGAATGATCTGCAACCGTTGTCCAGTTGGGTTCAACAGGAACAACTGCCGGTCGTCCTGGTGGTGGGCATTAAGGAAGGTTGCATTAGCCATGCTTTACTGACCGCCGATGCCATTGCACGCGATGGTCTGCCTTTAGCGGGTTGGGTCGCCAATCGTATTAATCCGGGGTTAGCGCATTACGCTGAAATTATTGATGTCCTGCGTGAAAAGCTGGGTGCGCCACTGCTGGGGGAGTTGCCTTATTTGCCCCGTGCTGAGCAGCGCGAGCTGAGCGGTTATCTGGATATTTCTCTGCTGGACGAGACACTGATGCACGATGACAGTGCGCAGCTTGCGGCAGGATGAAACGAAGTGATGCAAATGATCGGTGGCTGAATCTAAGGTTTCGGATTCAGCATCCGAGAACATCCTACTTAAATCCTATTATTTTCATTCTGTTATAAAATTTTTCCTCATTATGAGTGCCAATGGCGTGAATCATGCATCAGCCCAGCTGATGAATATTCTGCCGGAGCACACTTATGTCACACTCCCCAAAAGGTTTATTGTATGGGCTTGATGCCCGTATTGGTCCTGTTCCCGCCTTTTTCGCTGCGTTGCAGCACGTCCTTGCCAGCGTGGTGGGGATCATTACGCCGCCACTGATTATTGGTTCAATCCTCGGATTGCAGACTTACATTCCGTATCTGATCAGCATGTCTTTGCTGGTTTCCGGTTTAGGGACGTTTCTGCAGGCGCGTCGCTTTATGGGGATTGGGGCGGGCATGATTTGCCTGCAAGGCACCAGCTTTGCCTTTCTGGGTGTCATTTTGTCCGGTGGTTTGATGGTGAAAGCGCAGGGCGGTTCACCGGAAGCTGTGATGGCGATGATCATGGGCTGCAACTTCGTGGCAGCGTTTATTCCGATGTTGATCAGCCGTTGTGTGGCGCCGCTGAGGAAAGTGCTGACGCCAGTGGTGACCGGCACGGTGATTACCTTGATCGGTATCAGCCTGATTAAAGTTAGCATCACCGATTGGGCAGGCGGGCATAACGCCGCTGACTTTGGCGCTCCGGGGAATCTGGCGCTGGGCGCGCTGACGCTGCTGGTGATCATTGTGCTCAACCGTTCCCAAAATCGCTGGATGCGACTGGTTGCGGTGGTGGCAGGCATCGCCGTGGGTTGTCTGGCGGCGGCATTGACCGGCCATCTGCCCATCAAACCGATGGCCTCCGGCTCCTGGTTGGTTTTGCCTTCATTTTTCCGCTTTGGCTTTGATTTTAGCTGGAGCATTTTCGTGCCGATTGCGCTGGTGTCGGTGATTTGCGTGATTGAGGCGGTAGGGGATTTGACAGCGAATTGCCTGATCTCACAACAACCGATTGAGGGTGAAGGTTTTCAGCGTCGTTTGCAGGGAGGCATTCTGGCAGATGGTATGAGCTGCCTGTTCGCCGCGATGTTTTCGGCATTCCCCAACACGACTTTTGCGCAAAATAATGGCGTGATTCAGATGACCGGCGTAGCCAGTCGTTATGTTGGCATGGTGATTGGCTTGATGTTATTGCTATTGGGCGTGTTTCCGGTGATCGGCAATGTGCTGCAGCAAATCCCTGCGCCGGTCCTTGGTGGCGCGACCCTGGTGATGTTTGGCAGTGTGGTGGCGGCAGGTATTCGTGTGATGACGCAATCACCGTTGGGCCGCCGTGAGATGTTAATCGTCGCGGTGTCATTTGGCATTGGCTTAGGTGTGGAAGCGGTACCCGAGGTGTTGAAACAGTTGCCATCATTGGTGAGTAATTTGTTTGGTCATGCGGTGACCACGGGTGGCATTCTTGCGATGCTGTTGAATATTGTGCTGCCATCGGAGCGGGGGGATGATCGGGTTATCGGGGCGGTAGAGGAAAATCACTGATTTTGCGTTAGGAAAGTTGGGGATCAAAACCACTGGCTGTGAGTGTCGGTGCGTAAGTCGGAAGAGGTGGGGATCAAAACCACTGGCTGTGAGTGTCGGTGCGTAAGTCGGAAGAGGTGGAAATCTAAACCACTGACTGTGAGTCGGTGCGTACGTCGGAAGAGGCGGCAGATCGTAAAGACGCCGTAAACCATCCCTGGGGCTCGGCCCGCGCCATCCCTGGCGCAGGACGCTTTACTCCTCTGCCGCCTCTTCCAACGTTTCAGCTGTCGTGCGGTTTGTTTACGTTCGGACTTTCGTGCGATTTGCCCTAAAATTCAGCTGTTTTGCGGTTTATCTGCATTCGGGCTGTCGTGCACTGTTCCTTAAGATTCAGCCATTGTGCGTTTGCTAAGGATTCAACCTACGGCGCGTACGTCCTGAGCTGAGGTAATCCGCGATATAGTCCTGCGAAATCTCACCGCTGTAGCGACCTTCCTCATCCACGATCGGCATCCAGACGGTGTTGTGCTCATACAGCTTTGATAGCACCACGCGCAGGTTCTCTTCCGCTTTGCCCGTCACCTTGAAGGTATGCAGCATCTCCTCGCAGCTTCCGGTGGCATTACGCGCTTCGCGACGTTTCACAAACCCCAGCGGCTTGCCATCATTATCCACCACGGTGACCGATCGCATATCGTTGTCATCCATAGTGGCGAAAGCCTCCTGCAACGGAGTGCTGCGCTTAACGGTGATGGTCGGCTGTTGATCGGTGACGTCGCCTGCCTGCACCAGCAGCAGGCGTTTCAGCGTACGGTCCTGGCCCACAAAGGAACCGACGAAATCATTGGCCGGTTTCGCCAGCAGTTCGTCGGGACTGGCGCATTGCACGATCTTGCCCTGACCAAACACCGCGATGCGGTCGCCCAGTTTGAGTGCTTCATCGATATCATGGCTCACCAGCATCACGGTTTTTTTCAGCTGACGCTGCATCTCGAGAAATTCATTCTGAATCACTTCACGGTTGATCGGGTCGACGGCACCGAAAGGTTCATCCATCAACAGCACCGGTGGATCAGCCGCCAGCGCGCGGATCACGCCGATACGCTGCTGCTGACCGCCTGACATCTCTCGTGGATAGCGATGCAGGAATTTGCTGGGGTCGAGCGCCACCATGCTCATCAATTCAGTCGCCCGTTCGCGACAGCGCTTTTTATCCCAGCCCAGCATACGCGGTACCACTGTAATGTTCTCTTCGATGGTCATATTGGGAAACAGACCAATCTGCTGAATTACATAGCCAATATTACGACGCAGCGTAACGGTATCCTGCCCACTGGTGTCTTCGCCGTTGATCAATATCTTACCGCTGCTGGCAGGAATCAGACGGTTGATCATCTTCAGCGTGGTGGTTTTGCCGCAACCGGAAGGGCCGAGCAGCACACACATCTCTCCGGCAGGCACTTCCAGGCTGACATTATCCACGGCGTTAAACGCGGTGCCGTTCTTTTGCGTAAAGGTTTTCGTCAGGTTTTCCAGTTTTATCATTATCGAATCCCCTTAGGAGTCAGCGCCGACTGCAAACGGTGCAGTAGCCAATCAAGCACAATCGCTAATAAACAAATCATCAGTGCGCCCGCAATCAGCATGCGCACGTCACTGCCGCTGATACCATCCAGCAGCTGTAAGCCCAATCCACCTGCGCCTATCACTGCGGCAATCGCCATGACGCCGACGTTCATCACCACGGCAGTACGAATACCGCCGAAGATTACCGGCAGCGCCATGGGAATCTCCACCCAGCGCAGGCGCTGCCAGAAGGTCATGCCAATACCGCGGCCAGCTTCACGCAAGCCCGGTGACAAATTCTCCAGTGCGGTATGGGTGTTACGCACAATCGGCAGCAGGGAATAGAGAAACACCGCGCAAATAGCGGGCAAAGCACCAATACCCTGACCGATCATGGAAAACAGCGGAATCATCAGACCAAACAGCGCAATGGTCGGAATGGTCAGCACAATGGTGGCGATACCGAGCACTGGCGTTGCCAGCCATTTGAAACGCACAATCAAAATACCTAACGGCACGCCAACGATGATGGCGAATCCCACCGCCACCAGCACCAGCCAGGTATGCTGCCAGGTTAACGCCATCAGGGTGTGCCAGTTACTCATGATGTAATGCAAAGTCTCCATGACGCCTCCTTACAGCATGTTTTTCGATTGAAGGAAATCACGCGCCACCTGCTGCGGTGACTGGTGATCGATATCAACACGTTTATTCATCTCGGTGATCGCTTCGTCGGTGATCAGCGGTGAGAGTTGATTGAGGGCCGCATCCAATCCCGGATGGCTTTCCAGCACATCCTGGCGCACGACAGGCGTGACGTTGTAACTCGGGAAGAAGTGCTTATCGTCCTCCAATACCTTGAGATCAAAGCCTTTGACTCGTCCGTCAGTGGTGTAAATCAAGCCCGCATCGACAAAGCCATCGCGTACCGCGTTGTACACCAATCCCGGGTCCATCTGGCGAATCTGCGGGCGATCCAGCGGCATGTTATAGGCTTTCTGTAATGGCTTAAGACCATCGGAGCGGCCAGAAAACTCTAAATCGAGACCGAGTTTCCAGTTGTGGTCTGGGTCAGTTTTGCGCACCTGCTCCAGCTTCGCCACCAGCTGTGACATGGTGCTGATGCCTTCTTTATTTGCACGGTCATGCTGCATAGCAAATGCATAGGTATTATTCATTGGCGCGGGGTCAAGCCAGATCAGCCCCAGTTTGGCATCGAGCTGTTTGACGGTTTTATAGGCTTCTTCTGAGGACATCGGTTTGTTGATGTGATTGAAGATGATCAGCGAAGTACCGGTGTACTCCCAGGTCATGTCAATTTGCTTGTTGATCATCGCATTGCGGCCGATAGTCGTGGCGATATTGGTCTTGGGGACCACCTGAAAACCTTTCTTTTGCAGCCAGAGCACGGTCATAGCAGACAGGATGTGCTGTTCGGTAAAGCTCTTCGTTGCCATCACAATCGGTGTGGCCGCAGCGGCGGATTGGCTGATGGCCAGTGTGGCGGCCAGTGCCAGCGCGGAGTGCTTCATCCAGCGCGTTAAGTTGTACGTGATACCCATCACTTAGCTCCTTGTGTTAAGCCGCAGAGTGCGGGCTGAGGAAACGTCCGAGGGCTGCCAGCAGCAAATCGAGGATCAGTGCAAACAGGGCGGTGGCCACGGCACCAAGGATCAACGTTGGGAAGTCATTGAGGTAAATGCCGGGGAAAATCAGTTCACCATAGCTGCTGGCACCGATCAGGAACGCCAGCGGCGCTGTTCCCACGTTAATGGCAGTCGCGATGCGTACGCCCGCCAGAATCACCGGCAGGGCATTGGGAATTTCCACCTGAAGTAGACGCTGGAATTTGGTCATGCCGATACCGTTGGCGGCTTCAATCAGCGACGGCGGCACCGCGCTCAAACCGGCAAAGGTATTACGCACAATCGGCAGCAATGAGGCGAGAAACAGGGCGATTAGCGCAGGTCGATCACCAATCCCGACGATGACCATCGCCAGTGCCAATACCGCCAGCGGCGGCAACGTATTTGCGACGTTAAAGATCTGCATCACATATTCAGCCCAACGGCGGGCGAACGGGCGGCTGAGTAAAATCCCGCTCGGAATACCAATCAGCAAAGCAAAAAACATTGACCAAAACACTAAAAACAGATGCTGTTGGCCGAGATAGATTAAGTCTTCTTGCCGGTCGCGCAGCGTATTCAGCCCGATTCCCCAAACCAGCAGGGCAATCACCGCGACGATAGCCAGCAGTGCCAGCCCGGCTCTACTGATGAGCGATGCATTGTGCATGCGAGAGTCTCCCTGATTCGACAAATTGCTCGATCTTGTTATGTCATTTCACGGTTGAGGGTGTAGTGAAGAAAGCATCACATACGAAAGTCCTGAACCGCATCAAATTGCAGATAAAATGACTGTTAGATGCTGCTTTTCCAGTGAATAACTGGAAATTGCTGTTAAAAGCTATAGCAATACTTAGCGCAGTGCGCCAGTTTTTACGGCAAAATCAGACAGATAGAAAAGGGGGTAAAACCTTCTTAACCCGCATGAAACAAGGCATCATCTGACAATAAAAAAAATTCATCGAATTGAGTGACATTGTCACATTGCAGGCGCACACAGAGGAAACTCGTCTGATGGAAAATCAGCTAGCCTTGAGAGAAAAAAGGGAGACGTATGACTGAAAGTGCAGAATTGAACACGGAACATCGCCACTGGATCCTTATCGCCTGCATGCTAGCCATGTTTATGGCTGCGATTGAAGTCACCATTGTGGCGACCGCGATGCCGACCATCATTGCTGAACTCGGTGGGTTTTCGCAGTTTGGCTGGGTCTTCTCGATCTATTTGCTGACGCAGGCGGTGAGCGTACCACTGTATGGACGGCTCGCTGATATGTGGGGCCGCAAACGGCTCTTCTTCATTGGCGTCTCGCTGTTCCTGATGGGTTCGATATTGTGCGGGTTTGCGCACACCATGACGTGGTTAATACTGTTCCGCGCCTTTCAGGGGCTGGGGGCAGGTGCGATTATGCCGCTCACCAGCACCATTGTGGCTGACATCTATTCTCCGCGTGAACGAGCCAATGTGCAGGGCTGGCTCTCCAGTGTTTGGGGTGTCGCGGCTATCATTGGGCCACTGAGCGGAGCCTGGCTGGTACAGCACTTTAACTGGTCGGTGATTTTCTGGGTTAACGTGCCGATTGGCCTGTTTTCCATGCTGCTGTTAGCGCGCTTTTTACCGGCGCGTGAACATCACAAAGGGGCAACCCTGAACCTTACCGGCAGCTGCTGGCTGATGATCTGCGTCACCGCGTTATTGGTTGCGCTATTGCAGGCGGATGCCCTTGGCTATTGGCTGCTGGCTTTCTTATTATTAGCGCTTCTGGCGGGCTGGCAGTTAAAGCAGCACGAGCAACGTGCTGAGGCGCCGCTGTTTCCTCTCGCCATCTGGCGTAGCCGTCTCATTCTGGCAGGCAATGCCGGTAATTTGATCATTGGCGCCACCATGATGGGCATCAGCGCTTTTCTGCCAACGTGGATTCAGGGTATTACTGGCGGTACACCGCTGCAGGCGGGGAGTGCGCTGGCGATGATGTCGATTGGCTGGCCGTTAGCCAGCACGCTGAGTGGTCGTTTGATGTTAGTCACGTCCTATCGCTTTACCGCGCAGCTGGGAGCCATGTTATTGATTGCGGGCAGCGCGCTGCTACTGCTGTTGCGAGCCGACAGTTCAATTATGCAAGCCGGGTTGACTGCCTTTGTCATTGGCACGGGTATGGGCATGACCAGCACCACCTTCCTGGTGTCGGTGCAAAACCATGCCCATTACGATATTCGTGGCATTTGCACTGCGTCAATTATGTTTAGTCGAATGCTGGGTTCGGCGATTGGTACTGCGCTGATGGGGGCGGTACTGAACTTCAATCTTGCTCAGCGTCTGCCGCAGGCTCACGATCCGATGCAGCAAATCATGTCACATGAAAGCCGCCAGTCACTGTCCGAATCGACGTTACATCAGTGGACAGATCAGATCGCCGCTTCGCTGCACTGGGTATTTGTGGTGGCGCTAGCCATTGCGATGTTGACGCTGTGGATTGCGTGGTTAATGCCGCGCCAGCGGCCTGAAGCGGAATGAAAAAGGGCGGCCATCAGCCGCCCATTCAGTGTTACTGCGCAGGGGCATCCTGTGAACTGCCTGCGCTAGCCGGGACATCACTTTCGCTGTCGCGGCCGTTTTTCTTATACACGATTTTCTGGCTGTCGTTTTCGCAGTGACCCACCACCTGACCGCCCGCTTGATCGGCCTGATCGTTAGGCACAATATCCAGCGTGAAGTCTGATTCGGCCACGCCATTACTGACGATTTTCTTGCTGATATCTGCTTTGACACTTTCACAGGAAGCCTGTGCCAGCACCGGTAACACCAGCATTGCCATCAACATCACTGCATTACGCTTTTTCATCACACTCTCCTTGGTTCTGAATTCCCTTGAAAACTATAGCAGCAACAGCGAATTAAGGTGCGACCGTACGGCCGGTACGACGATCAAGGCAGCGCAAGGTGTTCGGTTCCCAATACGCATTGACGTTATAGCTCTTCTCGCAGCTATCACGGGTGTCAAAAGCCTTATCGGTTTTATCGAACTCTTTCTCCACGCGCGTGTTCACTTTATTGCGCAGATTTTTGGTGTCGTTCCACTGCTCTTTGCTTTGACGCGCGGCTTCGTTGCTGGAAGCACTGTTGCCATTCTCAATGATCAAGCGGTCAGTTTGGGCCGATGCCAGCGGTGCAGTCAGCAGCGCACCGCAGGTTAACGTCACAGTCAGCAGGAGAGAAAACAGGTTTTTCATTGTGATTTCCTTTAGTTAACACCAGCACAGCCAGAAACCCGGCTGTTACAACCATGAGGGCTAGTATATCATCGCTGCAACTTTGCTCACCAGCGGTGAGCCTTTTGTTTAGGCGAGAGAGAGATTTTCTATGCTGGTGAAAACCACTTTGCTGTTTTTTTTGACTGCAATTGCCGAAATTGTTGGCTGTTTCCTGCCGTGGCTGTGGCTGAAGAAGGGAATGAGCGCGTGGCTATTACTTCCTGCAGCAGTAAGTCTGGCGCTGTTTGTCTGGCTACTGACCCTCCATCCGGCGGCAAGCGGCCGGGTATACGCGGCTTACGGTGGTGTTTATGTTGTGACGGCGCTGATTTGGCTGCGAGTGGTGGATGGCGTCAAACTGAGTACGTGGGATTGGGTTGGCGCGTTGGTGGCGTTTAGCGGTATGTTAATTATTGTTGCCGGTTGGGGCCGGGCGTAAGTGAAGGGCGCAACCTGTGCGCCCCATGACAATAATCAGCCTTTATGCACTTTCAGACCTGCCAGCGTCTGGGAGACCGGCATGATTTCCAGCGTATTGATATTGACGTGTTTAGGCAGTGTCGTGACCCAATATACCGCTTCAGTGACATCTTCCGCTGTCAGCGCGGTGGTGCCTTCGTAAACGGCATCTGCACGCCCATCATCGCCTTTGAAGCGCACATTAGAAAACTCGGTGCCGCCCACTAAGCCCGGCTCGATATCGGTGACGCGCAGCGCGGTGCCGTGTAAATCGGTACGCAGATTGAGGCTGAACTGGCGCACGAACGCTTTGGTCGCGCCATAAACGTTGCCGCCCTGATAAGGCCAGCTGCCAGCGATGGAGCCGATGTTAACGATGTGACCGACATTGCGCTCCACCATGGCGGGAAGCACGGCACGCGTCATGTACACCAAACCTTTGTTGTTGG
Organism: Pantoea sp. BL1; assembly: GCF_000963985.1. Classification (NCBI taxonomy): domain Bacteria; kingdom Pseudomonadati; phylum Pseudomonadota; class Gammaproteobacteria; order Enterobacterales; family Erwiniaceae; genus Pantoea; species Pantoea sp. BL1. The sequence continues at coordinate 91,856 of NZ_JZRH01000030.1, forward strand.
TGTCGATCATGTTTTCCCAATCTTCAATATTGGCTTTATGCGCGGGCTCGATCCCTAATGCCAGACCGGCGTTATTCACCAGCACGTCGATATCACGCCACTCTGCGGGCAGCGCAGCGATAGCTTCATCGATAGCGGCGCGATTACGCACATCCAACTGAACGGTGTAAAGGTTGGCACCCAACTCATCTTTCAGCTCTTTCAGACGCTCTGCGCGACGTCCGCTGGCAATCACTTTATGACCATTAGCGATGAAGCGACGGGTGATGCTTTCACCAAAACCGGCGGTGGCGCCAGTGACAAAAATAATCATCTCACTGTTCCTTAAACAATTGTACGTCAATGTTAACCAATTGATTTTAAATTTAAAAAACCAACAATGAAACTCTACGAGTTATGGGCGGGGGAAGCATGATCATTTTGCGAGTGCCCGGTTGAGCAAATTTACCCGGCTACACTCAGCTCTCCAATCCATAAACCGTATACATCATAAACCATCTATGCAGGCTCATGGTCTTTGTGCGTTGCGATAAATGTGGGATTAGCCACCGTGGAGGGCATTTAACATGCACAACAATCTGGCTTTGCGAAGGGAGGAGGCACGGGCGCAGCGCTGCGTTACGTGAGTCAATTCATGCTAACAGGTTGCCTGATTTGGTTGAATCAAGGCATGCAGCTGCTTTTATTACTTGCCGAGTCTGACGTGTGCTATCTGGCTGGCGGTGAGAGGTATTCAATTCATCACCGGATTAAGTTTGTTGTTTCCTCGTCATGAAGGAAAGCAAGCCTGGCATCGAAGTTTATCACCCCGAGACCAGGTGCCTGTTTGGCTCAGTGAATCAGAAGGAACGCCAGTTATCCTCTGATGAGGTACCCGCTGTTGCCAGCGCTGCGCGCGATTTTAGCGGGGAGAGAACCGGCTTTTTGACGAAACTTTCAGATTTCGGTGTCATGGCATCAGTGCTATCCATCAATTTAAACGTGCTGACCAGTTCTGCCATTACTGCAGCCTGCTCTGACATCGACAGGGCGGCACTGGCGGACTCTTCAACCAACGCTGCATTCTGCTGCGTGGTGGTGTCAATTTGTCCCATTGCGATATTGATTTGACCAATACCCTCACTCTGTTCGCGGCTGGCATGGGCGATTTCTTCAATCAACTGCGTCATGTTGTGGATATCAGACACAATGCTGGTCATACCCTGATCGGCTTTGACGACCAGTTCTCTGCCTGAAGTCACGCGTGAAACCGTGTCATCAATCAGTGTCTTGATCTCGCGCGCAGCACCTGCGCTTCGCTGAGCCAGACTGCGGACTTCACTGGCGACCACCGCGAAGCCTCGGCCTGATTCTCCGGCGCGCGCAGCCTCAACAGCGGCATTCAGTGCGAGAATGTTGGTCTGGAATGCAATGCCATCAATCACCTTGATGATTTCGGACATCTTCTGCGAATCGTTCGAAATCTCCTGTATCCGTGAGGATACAGCGTTCATCACGGTGCCGTTATCTCTGACCGCCGTGGCTACGCCGCTGACAAACTGGCGTGCCTGCTCGGTATTATTAGCGGTATTGCTCAGCGTTGAAGTCAGCTCTTCTAACGTAGCTGCCGTTTCTTCCAGGCTCGATGCCTGCTCCTCGGTGCGAGAGGCCAGGTCATTATTACCGCCACTGATTTCACTGGAGGCAAGCGCGATGTTGTTTGCACCTTCACGCACACGAAGCAGCACGCCCGAGAGTTTTTCAACAAAACGGTTGAACGCCGCTGATATCTGCGCCAGTTCATCTCCGCCACGCACATCCAGGCGACGCGTCAGGTCACCTTCTCCTGAAGCCACGTCTTCCAGGGCGTCACGTAAAATGGCCAGACGACGCAACTGCTGGTTGAATACCAGCCCGGCAATCAGCGCGGTAATAATCAGACTCACCAGAGTAATGAGGATGCTTTCACGCTGTAATGTCGTCAGTGATGCCGTCACTTCATTACGATCAACGGCGATCACCAGTGACCATGGCGTCCCTTTAACGGGAGACGCGTAAACAAACTGCTGTTCGCCACCGATGGTCAATTCGGCATGACCGCCATTACTGGCCAGATGATGGATAGTGTTGATATCGAGTGAAGGTGATAACTCGGTCACTGGCTTGAGAATCAGATCTGCTTGCGGCGTGGCAATCAGTTTACCGCTGCTGTCGACCAGGAAGGCAAAACTCTTCTCAAGTGGATGGATGGCACTCACCGTATTGGAGACGGTATCGAGGTGCAAATCGCTGCCTATTACACCCAATGTTTTACCGTTATCCACAATCGGCTGAGCAAAGGTAATAGTCAGCTTGCCCGTTGAGGCATCGACATACGGATCCAGTAACACCGGATGGCCGGCTTTGACGGTTTCCAGATACCACGGACGTTGGCTGCCATCATAGGTTGCTGGCATAGGGTGCACGAACACATGGGAATGCGGCTCAGGATAGACGATGTAGGCATCATCAAACTCGCCTGCTTCGATCGCAGCACGGAGAAAAGGAACAGCATCGTCGTGACGTCCAAACGCCGTTTTGATCGATCCGGTGATACGTTGTTTTTCTGCTGCCCAGCCAGCCAGTTCGGCGGCATGAATCCGCGAAAGCTGCCCAATCCGCTCATCAATGCTCTCAAGTGTCTTGCCACGCACGGTGGTGTAAGTAAAAGTGGCAAGTGCGATAAGGGATACTGCCGTAATAACCACGCTGATAGCGATTAAACGCGAGCGTAATGTTTTTAACATGATTGACCTTCCACCCAACTGGATCACATTTGAGGTTTATTTTTCCAGAATGCGTCCTGCGTCACTGAAAATTCCGAATACGTATCTGTTATCGGTAACCCAGCATAAAACTGTAGTGAGAAGGATGAGATGACACGGAATGGCAGCAGCCAATTCCAGGATAATTTTAAAGCTATTCAATATTTGCCCCGCGAGGAAATCTTCTGCACGGAAAGCGTGCAACACCGCACCGCAATGGCGCATAAAAACCAATGCTATGGCTATATCTCATCAAATATTTCTGTTCGATAGGGAACAAAATCACTCAGCAATCGGTTGCTAATGTGAGCAAACGGTTGCGCATTCGATTGCGATTCAGAAACGGTTTCGGCGCTACAAAAAAAATGAACAACACATTGAAAAGTAACAACATTATCTAATTTTCGCGTTGGCATAGCGTTTGCAATACACCTTTAAGGCAACTCATTGCAATTTTACTTATCAAGGAACCGTTATGCCTTACGCCTCTGAAACGCTACTGCGCGCCAGCTTTTTTGATTTCACCGCACTGGCTTCTCAGCCCGATGATATCGCTGCGCATGCGCGCTACCTCGAAGACGGCTTGCTGACATTGCGCGAGGGTAAGGTGGTGTCGCTTGAAAGTTGGGAGATCGCAGAAGGGCGCGTTGATGCCGCCACGGTCATCGATCTGCGCGGCAAGCTGATCGTGCCGGGCTTTGTTGATACCCATATTCACTATCCGCAAACCGAGATGATTGGCGCATTCGGCGAACAGCTGCTGGAGTGGCTGAACCAATATACTTTCCCGGTCGAGAGTCAGTATCACTGTCCGGAGCACGCAGCAAAGATGTCGGCCTTCTTCCTGCAACAATTGCTGTCTAACGGCACCACCACGGCGTTGGTGTTTGGCACGGTGCACAAACAATCGGTCGATGCGCTGTTTCATGCCGCGCAACAGCTGGATATGCGTCTGATTGCCGGAAAGGTGATGATGGACCGCAACGCACCAGAGTATCTGACAGAAACGCCGGAGGAGAGCTATCAGGATTCACGTGAACTGATTGAACGCTGGCATCAGCGTGGTCGTCTGAGCTATGCCTTGACGCCACGTTTCGCGCCGACCTCCTCGCCAGAACTGCTGGAAAAAGTCCGTCAGCTGCGCGAAGCGTTCCCGGATACCTGGTTGCATACGCATCTGAGTGAAAATCAGCAGGAAATCGCCTGGGTCAAATCGCTGTTCCCGGCGCGGGATGGTTACCTCGACGTTTATCATCATCATCAGCTCACCGGCAAACGCAGCGTGTTTGCTCACTGTCTGCATTTGGAAGAGAACGAGTGGCAATGCCTGCACGACACGGATTCCTCTATCGCCTTTTGTCCGACGTCGAACCTGTTCCTCGGCAGTGGCCTGTTTAATATTAAACGCTGCTGGCAGCAGGGCGTGCGCATGGGCATCGGAACGGATGTGGGCGCCGGCACCACCTTCAATATGCTGCAAACGCTAGGGGAAGCCTACAAAGTTGGGCAGTTACAGCAGTACAAGCTCAGCGCCTGCGAAGCCTTTTATCACGCAACGCTGGGTGGCGCGCATGCGCTGGATATCGACGACAAAATTGGCAATTTCAATCCCGGTAAAGAAGCGGATTTCGTGGTGATCGATCCCGCGGTTTCCCCGCTGCAAAAACTGCGTAGCGCCAACAGCAAAGATATCTGGGAACGCTTGTTTGTGATGATGACGCTGGGAGACGACCGCAACATTGCGCAAACCTGGGTCAGCGGTAAACCGGTGTGGCAGCGCGATCGTGAGGAGGTCACTGCATGATCCAGTTCCTGCTGAATAATCGGCTGGTCACCGAAACGGCCTTAGACCCGAATCTGACCGTGCTTAACTATCTGCGCAGCCATCAACAGCGGCGGGGAACCAAAGAGGGCTGCGCATCAGGTGACTGCGGCGCCTGTACGGTAACGTTGGGAAAAGTGGTGGCGGGGCGCATGCAGTATCAAGCCATCAACAGTTGCCTGACGTTGGTGAGTAGCTTACAGGGCAAGCAGCTGATCACCGTGGAAGATCTGAAGCAGGGCCGTGAACTGCATAGCGTGCAGCAGGCAATGGTGGATTGTCACGGCTCACAGTGTGGCTACTGTACGCCTGGCTTTGTCATGTCGCTGTTCACTTTGCAGAAAAATACTCAGGGCTGGAACCAGCCACAGGCCGAACAAGCGCTGGCTGGCAATTTATGCCGCTGTACGGGTTATCGGCCGATTATGGCCGCCGCACAGCAAGCCTGTGAGCAACACACAGAAGACAACTTTAAAGCCGATGAAACCGCACTGGTACAGCGCTTAAAGGCGCTGAATCATCGGGAAGTCCAAATACTGGAAGCCGATGGCAGTCGTTGTTTCGTCCCTAAAACCCTGGCGCAGCTTGCGGCACTGTATCAGCAGTATCCTGAAGCGCGACTGCTGGCAGGCGGTACTGATCTCACCTTGCAAATTACCCAGCAGTATCGACGTTTACCGCTGTTGATTGCGCTGGAACAGGTTGAGGAATTAAGCGTCTGTTCTGAAGATGATCGAGAGATTCATCTGGGGGCCGCTACGCCGCTTCATCATTGTTATCACTTCCTGGCGGCGAAAATTCCTGCCTTCAGTGCCACGCTGGAACGCTTTGCGTCATTGCAGATTCGTAATCAGGGTACGCTCGGCGGCAATATCGGCAATGCCTCACCCATCGGAGATTGTGCGCCCATGCTGCTGGCACTCAATGCGCGCCTGGTGTTGCAGCAGGGGGAGAGTCTACGTGAAGTACTGCTGGACCAGTTCTTCACTGGCTACAGGCAAACCGTGATGCAGCCAGGAGAGTTTATTCGTTCGATAGTGATCCCGAAAGTGACGGTGTCACCTGATTTCGTGGCGTGGAAAGTGGCAAAGCGTCTGGATGATGACATTTCGGCGGTGTTCATCGCCATCAACATTCAGTGCAAGGATGGCGTGATAGAGCAGGCGCGGCTGGCGTTTGGCGGGATGGCAGCAACGCCGAAACGGGCAATCGCAGCCGAGGCAGCCCTGATCGGTCAGCCACTGACCCCCGCTTCCATCGAGCAAGCCTGCGCGGCGCTCAGCCAGGATTTCCAGCCGCTCAGCGATTTCCGCGCCAGCGCCGACTACCGCTTACAGGTTGCACGCAATTTGCTACGTCGTTATTACGCACATACCTGTGGCGAACTGACCATTACAGAGGTGGCGCGCTATGTCTCATAACCGACCTGCATTAAGCGAAACGTTGTTAAAAAGACAGTTTGCCAGCGACATGAAAACCGGCGTGGGCCGCAGTCAGAAGCATGAAAGCGCCGATAAACACGTTACGGGCGAGGCAATCTACATTGATGACAGGCCGGATCTGCCTGGCCTGCTGCATCTCTGCCCACGTCTTAGTGATCATGCACATGCACGTATCACGCATATCGATGTGCAGCCTTGCTATGCCGTACCCGGCGTGGTGAGCGTACTGACCTGGCGCGATGTACCGGGCCTGAATGATGTCGGCCCGCTGGAGCCGGGCGATCCCTTACTGGCTCAGGATAGCGTGGAGTATCTCGGGCAAATTGTGATTGCGGTGGCAGCGGATTCACCCGAAGCCGCGCGCGCCGGTGCCGCCGCCGCCATCATTGAATATCAGCCTTTACCGGCGATTCTGGAGTTGCGCGAGGCGCTGGAACAGCGTCACTTTGTGCAGCAACCGCACGTTCATCAACGGGGTGATGCTGATGCAGCGCTGGCGCGTGCGCCACATCGCATTCAGGGGGAATTCCATATTGGCGGCCAGGAGCATTTCTATCTGGAAACCCAGACCGCGTTAGTGATCCCAGGCGAAGACGACAGCCTGCAGGTTTTCTCTTCGACGCAAAACCCGACGGAAGTGCAGAAGCTGGTGGCCGAGGTGATGGACATCACCATGAACAAAGTCACCATTGATATGCGCCGGATGGGCGGCGGGTTTGGCGGTAAAGAGACGCAGGCTGCGGGTGTGGCCTGCCTGTGTGCGATTGCCGCGCGCCAGACGCGGCGTCCGGTAAAAATGCGTCTGGCGCGACGCGATGATATGCGTATCACCGGTAAGCGCCATCCCTTCTTTGTGCGTTACGATGTGGGCTTTGATGATGAAGGTCGATTCTGTGGTGTCAAAATCGATTTGGCGGGAAACTGCGGCTACTCCCTCGATCTGAGCGGATCGATCGTCGATCGTGCGATGTTTCACGCAGACAATGCCTACTATCTGGGTGATGCACTGATCACCGGCTATCGCTGCCGTACGCACACGGCGTCTAATACTGCCTATCGCGGTTTTGGCGGGCCTCAGGGCATGGTGGCGATTGAGCAGATCATGGACCATATCGCCCGCGAGCGCGGATTGGACCCGCTCGAACTGCGTAAGCGCAACTATTACGGCAAGCAGGATCGCAACATCACCCATTACCATCAGCAGGTGGAAGATAATCTGCTGATGGAGATAACGGAACAGCTTGAAGCCAGCAGCGATTACGCGACACGCCGCGCGGACATCACAGCGTTCAACGCCAGTCATCGTTTTATGAAACGCGGGTTGGCCTTAACGCCGGTGAAATTTGGTATCTCATTCACCTCTAGCTTCCTTAATCAGGCCGGTGCCTTAATTTTGATCTACACCGATGGCACGGTGCAGCTCAATCACGGCGGCACCGAAATGGGCCAGGGATTGAACACCAAGGTGGCGCAGATTGTCGCGGAAGTGCTGCAAATCGATATCAGCCAGATTCAGGTCACGGCAACCGATACCGGTAAAGTCCCTAATACTTCACCGACGGCGGCCTCCAGCGGCGCCGATCTCAACGGCAAAGCCGCGCAAAACGCCGCGCAGATATTGCGCGATCGCATGACAGAGATGCTCTGTCAGCAGCACCAGTGCCTGGCCGACGCCGTCTCCTTCAGCAATGGGATTGTGCGCGTGGGCGAGCAGCACTTTACCTTTGCCCAGGTGGCGCAGCAGGCGTGGCTGAATCAGGTGCCGTTATCCGCCACCGGATTTTACAAAGTGCCTGGCATCCACTACGACCGCAACGCCGGGCGTGGCAAACCCTTCTATTACTTCGCTTATGGCGCAGCGTGCTGTGAAGTGCTGATAGATACCTTAACCGGCGAATACCGTTTGCTGCGTGCGGATATCCTGCATGACGTCGGTGCTTCGCTCAATCCGGCACTGGATATCGGGCAAGTGGAGGGCGGTTTCGTGCAGGGCATGGGCTGGTTAACCTGCGAAGAGTTGGTGTGCAACGATCAGGGCAAGCTGCTAACAGACGGCCCGGCGAGTTACAAAATTCCCGCCATCAGCGATGTCCCCCATGATTTGCGCGTCACGCTGGTTGAAAATCGCAAAAATCCTCAGGACACGGTGTTCCACTCGAAAGCCGTGGGTGAACCGCCATTTATGTTGGGCATTGCGGTGTGGTGTGCATTACAGGACGCGGTTGCCAGCGTGGATAACTATCGCCGCCATCCGCAGCTGGATGCCCCCGCCACGCCCGAGCGCGTTTTCTGGGGCGTGCAGCGCCTCTCAGGAGCGGATGATGATTTATCATGACTGGATCGCTGTATTGCACAGTTTGCGAGAGAAACGTGAGAGCTGCGTTTTAGTCACCGTGCTGACCCAACGCGGCTCTGTACCGCGCGATCGCGGCAGTAAAATGGTGGTCAGCGCCAGCAAAACTTATCTCACCATCGGCGGCGGCCACCTGGAATATCAGTGCATTGCGCTGGCGCGCGACATGCTGGAGCAGCGTTGTCAGCAGCCGCGCAGTGAAGAGTTCGCCCTGGCCGCGCGGCTCGGCCAGTGCTGCGGCGGGCATGCCACGCTGCTGTTTGAACCGCTGATGCAACAGCAGCCTGAAATCCAGCTGTATGGCGCGGGCCATGTCGGGCAGGCGCTGGTTAACTTGCTGGCAACGTTACCCTGTCACATAACCTGGATCGATAGCCGCGCCGCCCAGTTTCGCCATGTGCCACCGGGCGTCACCGTGCGTCAGGTGGAAGACCCGATCGATTGCGTCAAAGAGGCCGCACCGGACAGCTATTTCATTGTGATGACCCACGACCATCCGCTCGATTTGGCGCTCAGTGAAGCCATTTTGCGGCGCGGTGATTTTCGCTATGCCGGCGTTATTGGTTCTGCGACCAAAGCGCAGCGCTTTCGCTATCGGCTGGAAGGCAAAGGGATCGCGGCGGATGCAGTGGCGCGGCTGCGCTGCCCGCTCGGTCTGCCGGATGTCAAAGGCAAACTGCCAGCCGAAATTGCCGTGGCAGTGGCGGGCGAAATCATCTCTGTGTATCAGCACCAGCAGAGCGGTTGTTGAGTGACGTTGAAACTGCCAGGATAGAAGCATCCCGCCGCACTGGTTGCGGCGTTGCTGATTATCAGGAGCGATAATGACTTCACGAGCCAATCCGTTTTTCACCGTCAGTGCATTGCCCTACCAAACTCCGCCTTTTGACCTGATTGAGGAAGCCGATTTTCTCCCGGCTCTCGAAGCGGGTATCGCAGAAAAACGTCAGGAAATTGCCGCCATCGCCAATAATCCTGAACCGGCCACTTTTGCCAACACCTATGAAGCCCAGGAGCGCAGCGGGCAGTTGCTAAACCGCGTTAATCTGGTGTTTGGGGCCATGACGTCGGCGAACACCAGTGATTTGTTGCAGGAAGTGGATGAACTAATCACCCCTAAACTCACCGCGCTGAGTGATGAGATCCATCTGAACAGCCAGCTGTTTGCCCGTCTCGACAGCGTGTACCAGCATCGCGGTTCTGCCTGCCCGGATGCGGAGTCGATGCGTCTGGTGGAAGTCACCTGGCAGCACTTCCAGCTGGCCGGTGCCAGTCTGAGCGATGCAGATAAAGCTCAGCTGCGTGCCTGTAATCAGGAACTCGCCACGCTGAGCACCCGTTTTGGCAACAAGCTACTGGCGGCGACCAAAGCGGGCGCGTATACGGTGAGCAGTGTGGCGGCGCTGGCAGGATTGAGTGAAGAAGAGTTAGCCCATGCTAAAGCCGCAGCGAAAGCGCGTGGATTACACGGCGAATGGCTGCTGCCGTTACAAAACACCACGCAACAGCCCGCCTTGCAGTCGCTGGAGGTGCGTGCCACGCGTGAAGCCTTATTCAATCAGGCACTGACGCGCAGCGAACAGGGCGATGAAAACGATACGCGTGCGATTGTGTTACGCATGGCGCAGCTGCGCGCAGAACAGGCGAAACTGCTGGGTTTCAATACTTACGCGGAGTGGAGTATGCAGGATCAGATGGCGAAAACGCCGGATGCTGCTTTTGCGTTTATGCGTAATATCGTCCCGGCGGCGCGGGCCCGCGCCGAGCGAGAAGCCGCGGACATCCAGCAGATCATTGAGCAGCAGCACCACAATTTTCCGCTGCGCGCCTGGGACTGGAATTTCTATGCTGAACAAGTGAGAAAAGCCAAATATGCCCTGGATGAGAGCCAAATCCGTCCGTACTTTGAACTGAATAACGTACTGGAAAAGGGCGTTTTCTGGTCCGCCAGCCAGCTGTTTGGTATTCGCTTCGCGCAGCGTCACGATCTACCGGTGTATCATCCGGACGTCAACGTTTATGAAATCTTCGATGCTGACGATACGCCACTTGCGTTGTTCTATACCGACTTCTACAAGCGTGATAACAAAAGTGGCGGCGCCTGGATGAGCAACTTCGTTGATCAGACGACGCTGCTTGGCACCAAACCGGTGATTTACAACGTCTGCAATTACACCAAACCGCAGGCTGGGCAACCTGCGTTGCTCAGCTGGGATGAGGTGATCACACTGTTCCACGAATTCGGCCATGCGCTGCACGGACTGTTTGCGACTCAACGTTATCCAAGCCTGTCCGGCACCGCTACGCCACGCGATTTCGTCGAGTTCCCTTCGCAGATTAACGAGCACTGGGCCAGCGATGAAAAAGTGTTCGCCAACTATGCCCGTCATTATCAGAGTGGCGATGCGATGCCCGTGGAACTGCGCGAGAAGATGGTGCGCGCATCTAAGTTCAACAAGGGCTACGACATGACCGAACTGCTGGCGGCGGCGTTGCTGGATCTGCAATGGCATTCGCTGACCACGCAGGACAATCCGCAGGATGTCAGTCACTTTGAACTACAGGCGCTGGCGGCAGAGCAGATCGCGTTAGCGACCGTACCACCGCGTTATCGCTCCACTTATTTCCGCCATATCTGGGGCGGAGGGTATGCGGCCGGTTATTACGCGTATATCTGGACGCAGATGTTAGCCGATGATGGTTACCAGGCCTTTGTCGAACGTGGCGGGTTGAGTCGCGAGAATGGCCAGCAGTTCCGCGATCATATTCTTTCACGCGGTAACAGCAGCGATCTGCAACATCTGTGGCTGGCATGGCGTGGAAAAGCACCGGAGATTGGCCCGATGCTGAAGAATCGCGGTTTAGAAGAGGCGTGATAAGCAGGGCGCACGGCGAGAAGTGAACCCCGAAAGTTGGACATCGTTCCAACGAGTATGGGGTCATTCCTGGCGGTGCGCCCTGGCATTAACCCAACGGGCCACCTTCAATGGTGTCACACATCCCGGCCAGCACCCGCTCGCCGGTTTCGTTTTTCAAATCGGCATACCACGCAGCGGTCACTTCTGCATCTTTCGCATGCGTTACATCGCAGCGTTTGCGTGCTTTCAGCACCAAATCTTTGGTGCGTTCCACGCGGCGCGCCTCGTAGCGCTGCAATCCATCTTCGATACCCAGCGAATGCGAGGCCAGCGTCTGCGCCAGCACCACCGCATCTTCCATCGCGGCACAGCCGCCCTGGCCGATATCCGGCGTGGTGCTGTGGGCGGCATCGCCGAGCAAGGCCACACGACCTTTGACGAAACGGCTAAAGGGTTCAATGTCGTGAATTTCAACCCGATTGGTGGTGTCGGGATTGATAGTGTCGATCAGACGCTGCACCGGATCGGCCCAGCCGCTGAAGTAATTCTTCAGATCCTGCCGCAGAGTGGAACGATCTTCGGCTAAGCCCTTGGGCAAAGGCACGTCAAAGAAGAAGTAAAAGCGATTGCCGCTCACCGGCATCAACGAGACGCGCTTACCCTCGCCAACAAAGGTTGTCCACTGATCGGCTGGGGCGATGCTTTCATCGACGGTGACCAAACCGTTCCAGTTAACGTAGCCGGCGTAGCGTCGTTCGACATGTTCTCCCAACACATAGTGGCGGATCACGGAATGCGTACCGTCAGCAGCGACAAGGAAATCGCCTTCCGCCTGGCTGCCATCATCAAACCATGCAGTCACGCCCGTGGCGCTTTGCTCGACCTGTGTCACGCGTTTGCCAAACTGGATACGCGAGCGACCATAAGTATCAATCAGCATCGCCTGCAACTCGGCGCGTGCCACTGGATAAGGGTATTCTCCCACCTGCTGCACCAGGGGTGACAGGCTAAAGCGGGTCAGGGTGCTGCCAGTGTGCGCGTCGTTATAGGCCATAAACGCCATATTGCCGCCCAGAGCCCGCAGTTGCTGTCTCATGCCGAGCGCGTTCAGGCATTTTACGCCGTTGGGCCAGATAGAGATGGCCGCGCCGACCGGCTTCATCTCTTTAACCGCTTCAAATACGGCGGTCTCGAATCCCGCTTTCTCCAGCGCAATCGCCGCGCTCATGCCACCTATACCCGCTCCAATCACAATCGCTTTCATCACTGTCTCCTTTGTCTACCTGATGTCTCCTGCAACTTTCGTACCATTAAGTTTTCTTCGCGTGCTTATTGTGTATTCCATTGATTTAAATAAATTATATTTGATTCCGCAAAGTGTGTACTGCACCGTTATCGCGCAACAATTTGCACGACAAAAGGGCGCCAAAAGCCGAAGGTGAATCGAATGTTGCAATATGGCGTTTGGCAGAGGAGACGCCATACTATGTAGAACCTTTTCGCGAGGAGCGTCATATGAAGTGGATAATGGTGTTGGTCATGCTGTTCAGTGCCGGTGCGATAGCGCAAACCCAATGGCAACCGGATAAGAAAGTGCCGGTGGCGCAGTTGACGCCGGTTGCCGCCAAATGCGACCTCTCGTCTTGTCAGCAAAATTGCTACATCCAGCAGTCGCAATGCAAAAATGACAACGGCGGTGGCTGTGGATCGCTCGCACAAATTTGCGTACAAAACTGTTCGAACGAGTGCCGATAAATGAAATAAATCTGTCATAACAGGGTGCTAGCGTGTTTCCCCGGCAAGGTAATATTCTGATAACAGGGGAAAATAATGAAAACCCGCTATACACTGATTGCAACGGTTTTACTGCTCGCTCAACAAGCTCATGCGGCAACGCTGCCGCAGGCAGCTGCACTGGCCGCGCAAACGTCAACCGGTTCAACCCCAGGCTATACGCAGCTGGAACAGCAGTCGCTACAGGCTCAGCGCGCCTGGCTGCAAGGTGACAGTGCGACACTGAAACGTGAGCAACTGGAAAAAGCCAAACAGACCAGCACGCAGGCAGACAAAGCGTGGCTCAAAAGCAGCGGTTACGATTTCAACGTGAAGCAAAATCAGCAGGCTGGCATCGCGCTGTTATCAGGTTTCAGCACATTGCCGGACAGCGTATTAACGGCTAACCGCGCCACCGTGACCGATATCAACCTGAATGCCACGCAGAACATGCGCCATCAGGCGTTACAGGATGCGGAAGCGATCAGCTCGCTCTATTTCCTGTCTGATGCGATGGGGCCGCGTCTCGGCAAAGCTTTCATCGCGGCTTATGACAAAGGTGAAATCAATAAAGCTGCTGCGCTGATTAAAGCCAGTGAGGTCAGCACCAGCGCCGCTAAAAAACATTTCAACTACCCGCGCCCGTTCCTGCATGAAGGCAACACCATACATCTGGTACCGGATGATGTGGTGGTGAAAGACAATGTGCGTTATACCGCGGACGGTGGATCGTTCCCCAGCGGGCACACCAATACCGGTTATACCGATGCGCTGCTGATGGCCGAAATGGTGCCAGAACGCTTTGAAGCGCTGGTGACACGCGGCGCGCGTTATGGTTATTCGCGTCTGGTGCTGGGCGTGCATTATCCGCTGGACGTGATGGGTTCACGCATGGTGGCAGAGCGCAACGTGGCGACCTACCTTAACGATGCTCGCTATCAGGTGTTGTTCAAAGAGGCGCGCGATCAATTGCGTACCGCGTTAGAGAAAGAGTGCGGCACCTCACTGGCTGAATGCGCACGTTCTACCGGCAAGGACGATCCTTACCGCGCGCCGGATATGAAGCAGTTCTATCGTTTCACGATGAGCTACAATCTGCCCAAAGCCAATGTGAAAAATACGCCGGTTCAGATACCGCAGGGCGCAGAGATCCTGCTGAAAACGGCGCTGCCGCATCTGTCTGACGCGCAGATTCGTCGCCTGATGGTGAAAACCGCCTTGCCAAACGGTTATCCGTTGTCGGGTAATGCTGAGCAATCCTTCTGGCAGCGCGTCGATCTCACCGCCGCGTACGCCATGGCGAAGTGATCCTGACGCGGGCACTGACGTCGTCAATACGTCGGTGCCCGCAACTTACGGATTTGCGTTCTTGATACGGTGATCAAACGCGAAGCGCGTAGAAAGGGTTAACGCGATGACTGCAGCAACAGCGGATTAGTCAGAATAAACCGCGCATTATCTTCTCAGACTACCGTATGCGGTATGAAGATCCGCAGTGCATAGCCACGGCCCGGGAGCTAGTCGACGATAAATAGCTTCGCACCGTGTGTCGTGGAGGAACGATGTGCTTCGGCATTATCGGCAACCTGATAACTCACGCCCGGCGTCAAAGTAAAAGTGCGGCCATCTTCCAGTTCGGTGATCATTTCGCCTTCCAGACACAGCAATATATGACCTTTGCTGCACCAGTGATCGGCGAGATAACCCGGTGAATACTCCACCATACGCACACGAATATCGCCAAAACGCTGAGTGCGCCACAGCGCAAACCCGCTGTCGCCCGGATGTTTTTCGGTTTCGAGGGTGCTCCAGTCGGTAATGCCAAACGGTAGTTGATTGATCTGCACGACGCTATCCTTATTGAATTCGACGAGAACACAACATTACCGCCTGGCATAAAAATAACCAGTTAATTCAACCGACTTCATGCCACATTTCGCTCATCGCCAGTTCCAGCCTTTTGAACACCCGATAACGTGCGTCATGAAACGCAAAGCGTTCCGGGCGTGGCTGTAACTCGCCGGGATTAAGGAGTACTGCGTGCTGTGCCGCCGTGGCCAGATCGGGCCAGACACCCACGCCGACGCCCGCACAAAGCGCAGCACCCAGTGCGCCAGTCTCTTTGCACTCCGCCACGCGAATCGGAATCCCTAACACATCAGCAAACATTTGCGGCCAGATACAGCTTCGCGCCGCGCCACCCGAGAGGATTGCGTGGGTAAACGGGATCCCTGCCGCGCGCAAGCGATCGATGTGCGCGCGATGGGCAAATATCACGCCTTCAAACAGCGCAAACAGCATATCCGCGCGCGTATGCCAGCCGCTCAATCCGTAAAACCCCGCTTTTGCGGGCTCAGATTTACGACCGGAATAGAGGTAAGGATGATAAAGCGGCAACTGCGGGTTGGGATCAACATGGGCCACGTTATCACTGCTGTGCGCCGCGCCGCTGCCGGCGCGGCCATCATCGAACTCACGCAGGAACCAGTCGAGATTGGCGGCCGAAGTGGCGCTGGCTTCAATCGCCATAAAACGATCATTTTCAATAATTGAATTCATAAACACGGGCCGCTGGTAATCCGGTTTATCGACCACCACCTGATTGATGCTCCAGGTGCCTGCGACGATAGAAGCCTCACCGGTTTTCACCACGCCAGAACCAATGGCGCTGGCCACCACATCGAAAATGCCGGCCACCACCGGTATGCCTGACGGTAATCCGGTGAGTTGCGCGGCGCGCGCGGTCACGTGTCCGACCACCGCACAAGACTCGCGCAGAGGCGGCAGCAGGTTGAGTGCCTCTTCAATGCCATACAGCGCCATCAACTCGCGGCTGTAATTGCGCTGTCGATAATCGATTAATCCAGCCCCGGCGGCATCGGAAACCTCAGCGCTGATAGCCCCGCAGAGGAAATGGGCGATGACATCTTTAGCACACAACAAATGGCCGATCTGCGCCCAGCGATCGGGCTGATGTTGTTTGATCCAGCTTATCAGCACAGGCGTGGCGGCGGGCCAGGGCTTCTGCAGCGAAAGTTGATAGATGGCTTTATCGGCACCGCTGGCTTCCAGATCCTGCACGGTTTCCATGGCGCGATGGTCGATAGATTGAATGCCGAACAAGGGCTGTTGCTGCTTATCAAGTGCATACAGACCGTTACCGTGACCCGCCGCGCCCACGGCAATCACCTCATTCGCCGCGCTGCCCGCCTGTTGCAGGCAGCGCGTGACAGCCACGCTGACCCCGTGCCAGATATCTTCTACCGGACGCTCCGCATAACCTTCCTGCGGCTGGTGGGTTTCTCCCGCACATTCGGCAACCGACAGCACGCGGCCACTGAGATCAAACAGTACCGCTTTGATCATGGTGTTTCCGGCATCTATGCCGAGAAGTTGACTCATATCCGACTCCGATTCACAGACGAAGACGGCGCACCGCTTAAGCGCCGGTGCAGGTAAAACTCAACCCTGCTGATAAATGTCCAGGGCTTCCGCGCCGCTGGCGCCCTGGTGGATGATCGCCATCAGCGCTTTCACCACGCGAGACGGATTATCGTGTTGATACACGTTCCGGCCGTACACCATACCGCTGGCACCTTGTGCCATTAACGCAGCGCTTTTCGCCAGTACCGGTGCCAGTTCACCTTTACCGCCTCCTCGCACCAGCGTAGGGCAGCGCGCTGCTTCCACGACGCGGTGAAAATCTTCTACATTTTCCGTTGGATCGGCTTTGATGATGTCAGCGCCAAGCTCTCGCGCCAACCGCACCAGCGGCACGATTTTCCCGACATCACCGAGTGAACCATAAGCCGCACCTTGTCCGGCGGGGGCCATCACCAGAGGCTCAATCATCAACGGCATGGCGTAACGATCGCACGCCTGGCGCAGACGGCCGATATTCTCCACGCACATGCGGAAAATGCCGGGTTCATCAGGAATTAGATAGAGATTCACCACCACTGCAGCCGCATCCATCTGCAATGCAGCGAGGATGGGCTCATCAGGGTTGTGCAACACCGCCCACATCTCACGATGGCGTGCCACGTTGTAGGCGTTACCGACATCCGTACGCATCACCAATGCTGGCTTACGGCCTGCGACCTGTTGCAACAGATCCGCCTGGCCGTAATTCACCTGAATCGCGTCCGGCTGTGCGGCAATCAGGTTTTTCATTACCCCCTCAATATTTTCCAGCCCAATCAGAAAATCAGGCTCGTTAGCAATGCCGTGGTCGATGGCCACATCAAGGCATTTGCCGTGTTGAAACAGACGATTCATGCGGACTTTATTGCTGACTAACATGGCGTGTTTCCTCCTGAAAAAGAGTGGGGTTAAGACCGGTCAGACCGTGCTGACGCGCCAGACTGGCGCAGCTGCTTTGTAAATGGTGTTGTCGTTGAGTGGCGTTCCAGCCGCGCAAGTCGGCCATCAGTTCAGCAATTTCTGCTACCAGTGCGGGGGTTAATTCGCCGCAAATCGCCAGCGAGGTGCGGCGTACCAGTAAGTCCTCCAGCTGCTGAACCTGCTCATGCTCAATGAGGTAACGGAGTTCCAGCGCGCTATAACCTGCATGATGTTGCAGCGGTTGTTCACCCTGTTGCTGGATTACGTGCAGGATCGGCAGAGCACGACTGCCATAACGGCGGACTAACTGCGACACGCGGGACAGTGGCAGGGAATACTGCTGTGTGAGCTGGGTAAGCCACGCGGTTTGCCCGGAAGGTGCTGGGAAATCGCGGCCGCCGCCAATCGGCAGATCGCCGCTCGATACCCGGCGTTTTTCTCCGATCAGACGCAATACCCGGTCCGCTGCCTCTTCACCAAACTGACGGAAGGTAGTCCATTTACCACCGACCAGACAAAGCAGGCTGTAAGTATGTGCGGCAGCGGGAGGCAGCAGCACCAGCGAGTGATTGCGAGAGATTTGACCGTTAACTTTGGCGTCGCTGGCCGGAAGTGGACGCACACCGCAGAAGGTGTACAGAATGGACGATTCCGGCACCACGACGTCAGGGAAAACAAAGCGCAGCGACTCAAGAATATAGGCTTTTTCCTCTTCCTCACACACCACGCTATCCGGGTCGTCAACGCGAATATCCGTTGAACCCAGTAGCACCTTGCCAAACCAGGGAAACATGATGCAGACGCGACCTTCCTGGTTTTCGAAATAGACCATTTCCCCATCGAGCATCTGTAACAGTTCGGGGTGATCGATGATCAGATGCGAACCCTTAGTCCCGCCAATCAGTTTGGTGAAATGCCCAGAGGGCGCCAGACGATGATTAAGCTGATCTATCCACGCGCCGCCGGCATTCACCAGTACATGCGGCTGCATAGTAAAGTGCTCACCGCTGAGTGCATCCTGTAAGGTAACAGATTCGCCATCGGCACTCACCAGTTGCAGATAATTCAGCGCCAGTGCGTCTGGACAGGCGCGCTCAGCATCCTCTATCAATTCATAACCCAGTCGTTCCGGTGCACTGATCCAGGCATCGTAGTAGCTGGCGCTGTATTTCACCCAGGGGGCGAACCCAGGCCAGCGGTCGCGCGTAGCCGCCTCGGCGCGTACCTGATGTTTCGGCATGGAGCCGTACTGTTTGGTGTAAACATCGTAAAGACTGAGGCCGGTTTTGATCAGCAGTGCACCACGCCGCGTGGGCTTATCGCTCAGACGCAGAAAGCGCCGCGTGGCATTGATGAGTCCACCCCCCAGATTATCGATCGGGACGGTGGTGCGCAGCGGAAAAACATAGTGCGCGGCATTTTTCAGCAGCCGGTCGCGCTCAATCACCGACTCTTTGACCAGCGCAAACTCGCCGGTTTCCAGATAGCGCAGTCCGCCGTGGATCATGCGCGATAAGGCACCGCTGGCCGCCTGGCACCAGTCACCTTTTTCTACCAGAATCGCTGGAATACCTTGTAATGCCAGCTCGCGAAAGGTACTGATGCCGTTAATGCCGCCACCAATAATGAGCACCGGTGTCGACGTGCGTTGTCGTAAAGCACTGAGTCGCTGCTCGCGTGTTGCATTATTCTCCATGGATTGCTCCCCGGCTCGCGGCCATTTCGAGTACACCTGCTGTGGTAGATGTGACTGATCACGCCTGAATAAGAAAGAGTGTCACCTTTCCCATACCCGTAGCGGTAAAGCGTATTGTGAGATTTAAATCGTTGACGTAAAAAGGAGTTATCGTTAATGGGATTTTCAAAAGTTGTGATTGCTCTCACAAAGACGGTGTAAGTGTGAGGACGCAGTCGTAACTGAATTAGAGCTGAAATTAGTTTCGTGTCAAAATAATGACTTAACTAAAATTAAGGGATTATCATGAATTTTTCGAAGATCGTCGGTGCGATTGGCTTGCTGACCAGCAGTAGCGTTTTCGCACAAACCCCTTCACCTGACGCCATTATTAAACCGTTGATGGAGCAGTATCAGATTCCGGGCATGGCGGTGGCTATTTTGCACGACGGCAAAACCGAGTTTTACAATTACGGCGTGGCATCCAAAGAGACCCGGCAGCCGATTACCGCGCAGACCTTGTTCGAAATTGGCTCCCTCAGCAAAACCTTTACCGCCACCCTGGCGAGTTATGCTGCTCAGCAGAAAAAACTGCAATTTAGCGATAAAGCCAGCACCTGGTTGCCGGAACTGAAGGGCAGTGCGTTTGATCAGGTGTCACTGCTTAACCTCGCGACCCACACATCGGGTACGCCGCTGTTTGTTCCCGACGATGTCACCAATCAGCAGCAGTTGATGAACTGGTACAAAAACTGGCAGCCACCGGCTCAGCCGGGCACCCAGCGTGTCTACTCCAATCTTGGGATTGGTATGCTCGGCATGATCGCCGCCAAAAGTTTACATCAGCCATTTATCCGCGCGATGGAACAGCAACTGTTGCCTGCAATGGGCATGCATCACACTTATATTCAGGTGCCCGCGTCGGCGATGGGCCAATATGCGCAAGGTTATAACAAGCAAGACAAGCCAGTGCGTGTGACGCCAGGCCCATTGGATGCGGAATCCTATGGACTAAAATCGACATCAGCGGATTTGATTCGCTGGCTGGCGATCCAACTCGATGAACAGAAGGTGGCGACGGAGTGGCAGCAGGCGATTGACGCCACGCATCAGGGCTACTACAAAACCGACGCGTTTACCCAGGCGATGATGTGGGAATACTATCCGCTGCCCGTTTCAGCCCAGCAGTTGGTGGACGGCAACAGCGGCCAGCGCATCATGAAAGGGATGTCGGCCACGTTGATCACGCCACCGCAGGCTGCGCCACAACAGGCGTGGTATAACAAAACCGGTTCGACTAATGGCTTCTCGACCTACGCGGTGTTTATTCCGTCACAGAAAATTGCGGTGATTATGCTGGCGAATAAATGGTTCCCAAATGACGATCGCGTTATGGCAGCGGACAACATCATTCAGGCGTTGAGTCATTAACGAACGAATGGGCGCGCCCCGGCGCGCCACGTTAAAGGGCACGCTACTTTCGTGCATCAAGAGCGAGTTTGACGGCCATTCCCGCCAACACCGTCCCCATCAACCAGCGCTGCAAACGCTGCCAGCTGGGGCGTGCCAGTAAAAATGTCGACACCTGGCCAGCAGTAGTAATGAAAATCGCATTGACCGTCAGGCTAATCACAATTTGGGTGACGCCCAATACCAGCGACTGCGTCAGCACGCTAACGTGATGCGGGCTAATAAACTGCGGTAACAGTGACAGAAACATCATGGCGATTTTTGGGTTGGCGAGGTTAGTGAGGAAACCCATGGTGAATAATTTACGCGGATTGTCGGCAGGGAGATCGCGCACGGCGAATGGCGAGCGGCCGCCGGGCTTGAGTGCCTGCCACGCCAGATACAGTAAATAGAGTGCGCCACCGAAACGCAACGCGTCATAGGCCCAGGGTACCGCCAATAGCCAGGCGGTGATGCCAAGCGCCGCGCACAGCATGTAAAACACAAAACCTAACGCCACGCCGCCGAGGGAAATATAACCCGCCCGTTTGCCCTGACACAGCGAACGTGAAACCAGGTAGATCATATTGGGGCCCGGTGTTAGCACCAATCCCAATGCCACCAATGAAAACGCTAACCAACTTGACAGTTCTGGCATGCAACACTCCTTGCGTTATTTTCGCAATTATGGCGTGAACCTGGCATATCAGGCAACGCACGTTTTCAGACTGACAACAGGAATAAGCTGCGTTAGTTTGGCTTGGCTTATTTTATTTAAAAGGGAGATGAAAATGACCGTTCCTGTAGTGGCACTGCTAACGGCAAAACCGGGTTGCGAAGATAAAGCTGAGCAATTATTTCGTGGTGTTATTGAAGAGACGCTGCGCGAAGAAGGGTGTATGACCTATCAGCTCAACATCGATAGCAAAAATCCGCGCCGCTTTGTCTGGACCGAAGAGTGGGCGAGCCAGGAATTACTGGATAAGCACCTGAATGCCCCGCACATCGTTAAACTGTTCGCGGATCTTGAACCGCTGCTAGAACACGCCGAAGTGGTGGCATTACGCAAAGTCGCGGGTGGCAATGCGTGAAGAGAATAAGCAGACTTCGGTCTGCTTTTTATTTGTAGATTTTGATATGAGATTCCGCGTCAGAATATAAAGGAGACCAGAATGAGAACACAAAAGCGTTGCATGGGTTACGTCGCTATTGTGGTCGATGATTATGACCGCGCGATTGAATACTATACGCAAAAACTGGGGTTCCATTTAATCGAAGATACCCCGCAGCCGGGCAAGCGCTGGGTGGTGGTCAATCCTAATCCGCAGAGCGATTGTAATTTGCTGCTGGCGCAGGCATCGAATGAGCGCCAGCAAGGGTTTATTGGTAATCAATGCGGCGGCCGCGTGTTCCTGTTTTTACAAACGGACGACTTCTGGCGTGATTACCAGCAAATGAAAGCCAATGGTGTCACTTTCTGTGAAGAACCCCGCGAAGAGGAGTATGGCACGGTTGTGGTTTTTGAGGATTTGTACGGCAACCGTTGGGATCTTTACCAGAACAAATGATCGACCGGTCTTACTCGCCTCAAAACCCAGGTTTCAAACACCGGTTAAGCGGCCGATAATGGAAGCCAGAAATGACCTGGTTTCCCACTTTAAACAGGTAGATGCGGGCGGTGAAATTCTCGTCTGCCAACGGATCAATATATTTCCCGACAGCGGGGTCTTGCGTATCGGGACCCGCAATGCGAAAAGATTTGCGGGTGGATACCGTAACGGAATCGGAGTGGTAGTCATAATCCAGGTTCACAGTGCGATCGACACTCATTCTGCTTTCCAACCCCTGCGGTTACATAAACGCCAGATAAGCATTAAGATGGCCTTCACGACTGCCGCTTAATATATCCCAATAGCCATGGCTTACCACGGTCCGGTCTGGTTCATCATAGATAATAAACGTCTCGGTCCGGCAATCGCCAGAAAATGGTCGTACAAAATAGGGCAGCGAAAACCAACCCAGCAACAATGCCAACAGGCAACATGCCGCAGAAAAAGCCATTCTCATGGATGGTTTCTCCCGATAACCGCAAATGTCTGGCAAAAGGTTGTCGCCAGTTCAATTTCGCCATTGCACACAAAGAAATTAATCGCGTTGCCACGATCGGCATTAATGTAGATTTTGCTTTGCGGCGTAATGGAAACCTGCATTTTGTTAAGCCAGTAATTCACGCGCGTTGCCGACTCATGTTTGTCATTTTCCACGTATTGAGAAAACAGAATGGTGTGCCCATTTAGCTGGAGTGATTCGCCATATCGCAATGGGTGGATAAGTTGTTGGCCACGAATCAGAGCGCCCGCGATAAAGAACAGGCAGCAGAGCAGCAGCGTAAGTACCCTTAATTTTATGTTCGCCGGTTTATTCTTAACGGCTGATTTTGATGTATCAGAAACAGAGAACGCTGATGTCTCTTGCTTTTGATTCACACTATCCTGGCATTCCGGTAACGAATAATTTTGTGAGTCTGATACCAGGGTAATGCAACCGGGTTTTAAGCGATATCCCATGTATCCCAGTGTTTCAAGAATTTCGCCTTCCACATCGAGTGAAGCGAGTGATTTACGGATGCGAAAAAGGGTTTGTCGTACAGTATTATCGGAGACCACAGCCCCATGATTTTTCCAGCAGGCGTCATGTAAGGCTTCTTTGGAAACGATATTACCTTCATGCTCACACATGTACGTCAGGCATAGTTTACTTTGCCTGCTAAGAATAATCTCTTTATCTTCCAGCCTGATCAGACCGGTATCGGTAAAAAAAATAATGGTCACTTCTGCCTGGTCCCCATGGTGCATCTTCAACGCACACTTTTCATTCGGCTGATTATAACACGGTCTGACAAAAGGGCATTCTGATGATGCCATTCAGGTAGGTAACAGCCTTGTCACAGGTTTATCCCTATGATTAATAGGGAAATAATTCTCATATCGGTGACTTTTAAGTGACATTTACGCCAGCGTATTGAAAGCCTTCAATCTAGCGAATAATATGCGCATCGGATTAATCGCATGGCATCGGATAATATCGATCAGATGAATCTGTAATAATTGCATATTGGCGTGATTACAATTGAGGAATATCAACAATGCATAGCGTCATTAAAATAACAACAAGCAAACTCAAAAATAAAAATATCGCTATTATGACACCCAGCGCAATCACCTACTATGGTATTCGCGCCATGTTGACAACATTGAATGCTGTGACGGTGACTCACCATCCCATCCAGACCCATGATGAACAGATCAACATCATTGATAGAGATTTGGATCTGATTATTATCGACACTGAGGTTGGCAATGCAGATGTTATCTCTATGCTGATAAAATCTTACTTGCCCACGGCATCTGTCATCATTTTAACCCGCGTATCGGATATCAGACTATTACAAAAATATAAAAAATCAGGTGTGCAAGCGATATTAAACAGGAAAAGCAATCAGCGCGAGGTTGAAGATGCGGTGACGGCAGTACTTGAACATCGAGTTTGGGGATTTGAAGTCAAACCCGCTGCACCGCAAAAGGGTTCATCTCTTCGACAGGTATTCTCATCGAGAATGTATGAAGAAGCGATGCTTTCACTCAGTACCACGGAAAGAACGATCATCCGCTCCATCTATCGCGGCCGTACCGTAACGGATATTGCTGTTGCCAAAGACAAAAGTATTAAAACCATTAGCAGCCAAAAACAGTCTGCAATGCGCAAACTCAATGTAAAAAACCTGGCTGAACTCCATCAGCGTTATCACGCCTGGCTGGAATAGCACCTACCCGGCCATTTCGTTCGCAAACACCACCGTCTTCTTCCTCTTTATTTCCCGTCATTTCTCTTCATTTCCCGGCACCGGAGAGCCACTCTGGTGCGCTTTCGATTGGGCGTTTTTCTCAGTTTTTTGTGATGTATTTCATAAAATCGTGCGCTGAGGTTAGGTGAAATATCGCCAGGTTGTTATGAATGAAGCTTAGTTTAGTTTCATTCGAAACAATCGGAGCGACAACATGAATACATCTTTTACCTCTTTACAACAACCTGAAGATGCAAAGCACCATATCCGCTTGATGAAACAAGTGCTCAGAGCGCAAATCGGCGATGTTGAGGGCCTGTTTGAGCAGGTCAGAAGCAAAATCCTCAGCGAAATTGCTGCGGCACGCGAGGAAGAAGCGCGAAACGGCACGGCATGGCCACAGGTACGTTGGGATGACATCGCCGCTGGGCGCATTTCCGATGAAGTGAAGGATCACATTCGTCGTCGCGGGTGTGTGGTGGTCAGGCAAACCTTTACGCGCGAGCAGGCGCTGGGCTGGGATGCGTCAATGCTGGAATACCTTGATAAAAATGATTTCGATGAAGTCTATAAGGGGCCGGGTGACAACTTTTTTGGCAGCCTCGATGCATCACGCCCTGAAATTTACCCGATCTACTGGAGCGAAGCACAGATGTCTGCGCGCCAGAGCGACGCCATGGCACAAACCCAATCCTTCCTGAATCGCCTGTGGACCTTCGAATCCAACGGAACGCGCTGGTTTGACCCTGATGTCAGCATTATCTACCCCGATCGTATTCGCCGTCGTTTACCTGGCACGACATCAAAAGGGCTGGGCGCGCATACTGATTCCGGTGCGCTGGAACGCTGGTTACTGCCGGCTTACCAACAGGTGTTCAGCAAAATTTTTAATAACCAATTCGATCAATACGATCCCTGGGATGCGGCACATCGCACCGAAGTGAACGAATATCAGGCCGGTACGACCACCAAATGTTCAGTTTTCCGCACTTTCCAGGGATGGACAGCGCTGTCCGATATGCAATTGCATCAGGGATTACTGCATGTGGTGCCCGTACCGGAAGCGATGGCTTATCTGTTGCTGCGTCCACTGCTAAAAGATGTGCCGGAGGATGAGCTTTGCGGTGTTGCACCGGGCAAAGTGCTGCCCATCTCACAGCAGTGGCATCCGGAACTGATTGAGGGATTGTGCTCGATTCCGGCCATGGAGGCGGGTGATTCTGTGTGGTGGCATTGTGACGTGATTCACTCGGTTGCTCCGGTTGAGGATCAACAGGGGTGGGGCAATGTGATGTACATCCCTGCTGCGCCCCTGTGCGAGAAGAATGCTGCCTATGCCACTCAGGTTGCTCAGGCATTGGCCACCGGTGCTTCACCGGGTGATTTCCCGAAAGAGGACTATGAAACCCACTGGCACGACCGGTTTACCCTGGACGCGTTAAATCGCAACGGTCGTCGCAGTCTCGGCTTAGAGTCAGTTTCTGGTAAGCTGAGTAAAATTTAAAATGAAGCAGGCATTATGAACGCACGTCATCAGCACATTATCCAACTGGTCAGCGAACGCGGCAGCGTCAGCGTTAATGAACTGGCGCAAACTACCGGCGTTTCTGAAGTGACGGTGCGTCAGGATCTGAATGTTCTGGAGAAAGGCGGCTTTCTGCGCCGCGTGCACGGTTCTGCCGTGGCGCCAGAAAGCGATGATGTTGGTGCACGTATGCAGACCCGCTTTGCCGTCAAAAAACGCCTCGCGGAGTACGCCGCTTCGCTGGTTAACGCGGGTGAAACGGTGTTTATCGAGGGCGGCAGTACTAACGCTTTGCTGGCGCGCGAACTGAGTGAACGCGGTGATATTACGATTATTACCGTAAGCCATTACATCGCTGGATTGTTGAGAGAAAAGGGCGGTGATGTGATCATTCTCGGCGGGCTGTTCCAAAAAAGCAGTGAGTCCGTGGTTGGGCCGCTGACGCGTTTGTGCATTCAGCACCTCAATTTTCATAAAGCGTTTATCGGTATCGACGGCTGGGATGCCGTTACCGGATTTACCGGTCGCGATATGCTGCGCTGCGATGTGGTCAACGCGATCATGGAAAAGCAGACGCACACTGTCGCGCTCACCGACTCCTCTAAATTTGGTCAGATACATCCTTTCTCCCTGGCGCCGACATTGCCCTTTAAGCAGGTGATCACCGATAACCAACTGTCCCCGGCGTTTCAGGAGATATTACGCCAGCAGCCAATGGAATTAACGCTGATTTAGCGGCACCGCCAGTGAGGATCCATCATCATTGTCATAAAGAAGGATTCAATGTTCCCTAACATCACCTCTAAAAGACTGCAATATCGCCAGTTAGCTGCCGATGACTGGCGATTCTTTCTCTCGCTGCAACAGGATGAGCGCGTGATGCGCTATGTGGCCGATCCGCAGCCTGAAGACGAGATTCGACGTGACAGGTTCGAGATAAGATTGCCACGCTGGCAAAAAGGCAGTGCACATTGGCTCTGTCTGGTCATCATAGAAAAGGGGCACTCTGCGCCGTTAGGCCTCACCGGATTGATTGATCGCGGTGCAGGTATAGCGGAAGTCGGTTTTTTACTGGCAGCAGAGGCTCAAGGCAAAGGATTGGGTTCGGAATCACTTCACGATATCGCGCGTTATGCGCTGAATGAACTGGGCTTTCGCAAGCTGATTGCCACTGTGACTGCAGGAAATGAAGCCTCACGCAGGACACTATTAAAAGTGGGATTCCAGCAGGAGGGCACCTTGCGGAAAAGCTATCATCTCGCCGGTGAATGGCGGGACGATTGGGTCTTTGGATTATTCGCGGACGAATGGAGGCCACTCTAACCTGCGATTAACGCCTGTGCCGTTAACTCATCGGTAATTAATCCCGTCACCAAACCGCTGGCCAATACCGCGCGGATCGCGTCGACTTTGCTTAATCCCCCCACCAGCGCCACAATCTCAGCGCGGTGGGCAAGCTCTAAATCCACCGACAGCGTGCGCGCCGTCAGGCTGTTGTGAATCATCTGCCCGCTGGCGTCAAAGAAATGACCGAGCAGCTCACCGACAGCGCCAGAAGCTGAGATATCGTTGATCTCGGCTTCATCAATCATGCCGGCTTCAACCAATTGCGCGGCCGGTTCCACGGTACCGATCCCCACCAGTTTCACCTCGCTTTGTGCAGCCATGGCAAACACTTCGCTGACGCCGCGCTGTTTAAGCAGCACGTCGCGGTCCTCCTGAGTATTGGCAAAGAACGGCACCGGCATCATATACGCC
Source organism: Pantoea sp. BL1 (assembly GCF_000963985.1). Taxonomy (NCBI): domain Bacteria; kingdom Pseudomonadati; phylum Pseudomonadota; class Gammaproteobacteria; order Enterobacterales; family Erwiniaceae; genus Pantoea; species Pantoea sp. BL1. Next base: position 119,482 of record NZ_JZRH01000030.1, read on the forward strand.
TGCGCACCGGTTTTTTCGGCAATGCGATGCATGACATCGTGCGGATTGAGCGCATAGTTGCGCGTCAAACAGCCCAGCAGCGAAACGAAGCGCATATGCGGGGCGTCAATGCGCGGGAGTTGGTGAATGGCGGCGGAAAGGGTGCGACCGTGTCCCAGCCCCAGGGTGATCGCAGGCTGCGACGTGAGGAGATTGCGCAGGTAATCCGCGCCCGCCATACCCAGCGTTCGTACCGGCAATCCCTCTTCCCCAAGGTCAGGCGCAACGTGGCAAAAACGCAGTCCGTGCTTTTCGCGCAGCTGATCTTCCAGCGCCACGCACGCCATGATATCGCCATCAATCGACACCTTCACCGCACCCTCCGCGACCATTTTGGCAATCATGCGATGGGTTTTGACAGACGGTAATCCCAGACGTTTGGCGACTTCAGCCTGGGTCAGGCCGCCCACGTAGTGCAGCCAGGCGGCACGCAGGGCTAAAGAGTCATCGCGTTCAGCGGGAGAAGGAGCCGGTTTCATGTTTCATTTCCTGATCAATAGGCTTAGGAAGCCAGATGCAAATCCTGCACGCCCGTATCAATGTGAGATGCCCAAAACGCGACGCTTTCCGCGATATCCGCCACCACCTGGCGGTCAGTGGGTTCACGCTCTTTAAAACTCAGTTCGAGGCAGATTTCGTTATCGTGCGCGCCGCCGCGCGCCAGCGCGTCCAGCAGCGGCTGGGGCTGAATACGGCCGCCCGCATTGTACTGCAATGTGAAGGGTCTGTGGCCGCCTTTGTCCATCATGCTTTGTTTTATATGAATAATCGGCGAGTAGCGCGGCACCGCTTCTGCCCACGCGTAAGGGTCGTAATCACGCGGGTCGGTTGAAGTCACATCGCCATGATCGATATCCGCCATCATCCACATCGGCAGGGCAAAGGACTCACTGCTCAAACGCTGCTGCAGTGCGAGGCAAGCCGGAATGGTTTCACCAAACTCGCGTCCGATGCTCATCGGTTCCCAAAACAGGTACTTCAAGCCGGCGGATTGGGCATGTTCCGCCACCTCGGCCCAGCAGTCTATCGCGATCTCGATCAAGGCATCCCGCCGCGTCCTGTCGTTGAAATCCTGCTGGGTGAAAATGGCGAACTGCGATCCGACCGCCTCGCCGCCCAGTTCCGCAGTGATATCCGCGAAAGTTTTGAACCAGTCAACGTAATAGCGCCGCACTTCAACGTCCGGATGACCAAAATGATTGAGGCGGCCATAGGGGCCGGTCATACCCGATGTCACGCGCACCCCGGTTTCTCGCAGCGCCTTCTGCATCTGGCGCGACATGCGGTTGATGGTGGCGGCTGGCCAGCCGGGATTAATAAATTCATGAGTTAACTGCAGATCGCGAATACGGATCTGTTGTGCCACGGTGTGAATCAGATCCTGCGGATCGGCAAAACGATTCACCAGTGGGTTGGTATTGAGCGAAAGCGTTAAGGGCATGATTACGCCTCCTTACGCAGCGGCACGGCCGCAGCATAGGTCGCGTCAAACCATTGACTAAAGGCCTGCTGCTGCACTGCCGTCAGATGCAACTGATGCTTGGTGCGACGCCACAGCACATCCTCCGCCTGCTGCGCCCACTCATTTTCCACCAGGTAGCGCACTTCGGCTTCATATAACTGCGCGCCGAAATGGCGGCCCAGATCGTTGAGCTCACGAGCGTGACCCAGCACTTTCTCAATGCGCGTGCCATACAGGCGCGCATAGTGTTTGCGTAGCGGCGCCGGTAACCATGGCCAGCGCGTTTTCACTTGCTCAAGGAAACTCTCGAAATCGCCATTTGCCATATCACCGCCCGGCAAAGTGGCCTCGCGTGTCCAGTCTTCTCCCATATTGGGGAAGAAGGGCGCGAGCTTCTGGATAGCGTGTTCTGCCAGTTTACGGAAAGTGGTAATTTTGCCACCAAACACATGCAGCAGCGGGGCGTTTTGCTGATCGTCGAGATCGAACACGTAGTCACGCGTGACGGCAGAAGGGTTACCTTTGCCATCGTCAAACAGCGGACGCACGCCCGAGAATCGGGTAATCACATCGCTGGCGCGCAGTTTCACTTTGAAGTAGCGATTGACCACATCGATAAGGTACTGCTGCTCACTGTCGTCCGCGGTCACCGCTTCCGCTTTGCCCTGCCACGGAATATCGGTGGTGCCGATCAGGGCTTTATCGCCTTCATAAGGGTTGATGAAAATGACGCGTTTATCAGTGTTTTGCACCAGATACGCCTGCTGGCCTTCCCAGAATTTCGGCACGATGATGTGTGAACCTTTAACCAGCCGCACGCTGCGATTGCTTTTGGTCTGCGTGACCTGATTAACGATATCCAGTACCCACGGCCCGGCTGCATTCACCAGCACTTTGGCGAATACCGTGCGCTGCGCGCCGCTGGCCGCATCCTGAAGGGTCACTTCCCACTTGCCGCTGATGCGTTTGGCGGAGATACAGCGGGTGCGCGGCAAAATCGTTGCGCCGCGCTCCGCGGCATCCACCGCATTGAGTGCGACCAGGCGGGCATCATCGACCCAGCAATCGGAGTATTCGAAGCCTTTGCTGTAGCTATCGAGGAGGGGTGCGCCTTCAGGATCGCGCATCAGATCGAGCGATCGCGTGCCGGGCAGCTTTTTGCGTCCACCTAAGTTGTCATAAAGGAACAGCCCCAGACGCACCAGCCACGCCGGACGATCGGACGGGCTGTGCGGTAACACAAAGCGCATCGGCCAGATAATGTGCGGCGCGGCATTCAGCAACACTTCACGCTCGATCAGCGCCTCACGCACCAGGCGGAACTCATAATATTCAAGATAGCGCAGCCCGCCGTGTACCAGTTTGCCCGAGCGCGAGGAGGTCCCCTGTGCAAGGTCGTCTTTTTCACACATCATCACGGACAAGCCGCGCCCGGCCGCATCACGTGCGATGCCCGCGCCATTAATGCCACCGCCAATGACAAACAGATCCAGCGTATTTTCACTCATGGTGTACTCCTTAAAACTTATTCAGTGCATGCCAGGCGGCAGGGAGATCGCTGCGGATCTGCTGATAATGGGGAAACAGTTGGTTATAACGCTGCGACAGTTCAGCGGAAGGCGGTTCAGGCGCATCCAGCAGCGGGCGCACCCAGGTTTCCACGCACTGCGCCATGGAGGGATAGGCGCCAATCGCCACCGCTGCCATCATCGCGGCGCCCGCTGCACCGGCTTCATCACGCTGGCTGATACGCACCGGCGCGCCAATGCAGGAAGAGAGGATCTGGCGTAGCGGCTGGGAACGCACCGCACCGCCCGTGAGACGAATCTCACCCGGCAGGGTGCTGCCCATCGCCTGATAACAATCACGCGCAGCCATACCGATGCCTTCAATCACACCACGCACCAGGTCGGCAAAATTGTGCTGATAGTTAAGTCCGGTGAAGCTGGCGCGCGCGTCGGCGTTGACGAACGGCCCGCGTTCACCGGCAATCGAGATGTAGGGATGGAACAGCAGGGTGCCGGGTTCGGCTTTGTTGAGCCACTGGTCGATATGTGCCACCAGCCGCGCATGATCGATTTCACAGCCGAATCCGCTCAGCAATTCACTGGCCACATTCAACAGCCAGTCGAGATTAAGGGTAGATGCCATATTGGTTTGCACCTGCGTCACATAGCCCGGCCAGGGCAGCGGAATCACATAGCCAGTTTGCGCTGGATTCAGCCACACCTCATCAATGGTCACGCTGCGCAGATGCACGCCGGTAGAGCCGACAATTGAGCAGGCGGTATGGGCTTCGCCGGTGTGCACGCCTGCGCCCAGCGCGGTCATCGCCATATCCACATAACCCAGCGATATCGGTGTGCCCGCGCGCAGGCCGGTGAGGGCAGCGGCCTCAGCGGTCAATGGATGGGTGATTTGCGTGCCATCAATGATTTCGGGCAGCAGATGGCGGCGATGTTCCAGTCCCAGCGCCGCGATGACGGTGTCGTCATAACGCTGGGTGCGAAAGTTACCAAAGGTGAAGCTGGCCTCAGAAGGATCGGTGGCACGTACGCCCGTCAGATTGAGGTAAAGCCAGTCTTTGCAATGCAGCGCCACTTCGCTGTTCGCCAGCAGATCCGGAAAGTGCTGGTCCATATGCGCCATCTGCGAACCCTGCTGGCAGGTATTCAGCCCGGTGCCCGTGGCCTTAAACCGCTCGGCTGCAAGGGCGTGCTGGTTTAGAGCATCGACGGTGTGTGCCGCACGCGCGTCCAGCCAAATCCAGGCATCCTCCACCGGCTGGTTGTTGGCACCGACCAGCCAGGTGCCATCCCCTTGTGCGGTGACAGCCACGGCCACCACGCGGGAAGAGAGGTTTTCCACACGCTCGCCCAGTTTCTTTATCGCGTCCACGGCATCTTGCCAGGTCTGCGTCATGGATTGCTGCGCGGCACCGCCTTCGCTGCGGTAATAGCGGTTACGCACGGAGGCACACGCCAGCTGTGTGCCTTCCAGATCAAACGCCACCGCCTTCACCACGGAGGTGCCGGAATCCAGACCCAGAATGATATCGCTGTTACCCACGTACACCTCCGAAGGGAAGAAAAGTTGAACCATCACGTCGTGTTAATTCCCTGTGATGAATTTGCTAAATAATGTCTTACACCACTTCCCATGGAGATAACATATCTCGTGTATTATTTTTCGATAAAACGAATAAATTTCACTTCAGTTAGCGAGTTTGATCACGAAAATGGCGGTGGTACACGACAGGGTGAAATGAGATATCACAAGAAGAAGGCTTGTATGGCGGGCCTTTATTAGCTGGAAAGGCGCTAAGGTGTGAATTTAGCGATCCAGATCGCGCTCCTGAAAAATTCGTGAACCCTCTGTTGACAATTTAGTCACATCAGCACAATCCTCATCACAAGAGTTATCACATTTATAACATTTAATGCGGCGATTATCGCAGCAGATAACAGTGAGAGGTCACGTTATGTCCGATGTCTCAATGCTGGCACAGCAGCTCTCCCGAAAGCGCATTCGCCGCTACAGCATCATCGGTGTTGTGGTGGTTGCGGTGATTGCCGCCATGGCCATTGACACCAAAGTGGTGAAAATCGGTTCCGGGCAAGATGTGCAAGAGCAAGGTTTCTCGCCGGATAGCTACGGGGAGAAAACCTTCCCCGGTATTCAGCAGGATGTTGAAGCGCGGGCGGTGGATGCAAAAACCCTCGCCGATGCATTGAAAGCCAATCAACAGGAAGCGGTGCAAAAATACGGTGTGGGTTCGCCGCTTCCGGTCATCCCCGTCAAGCTGGAGGGTGTGGTTCAGTCAGGGCAGATGGGCATCTTCCCGCTGAAAGTGGTCGGCTTGCCGGAAGGAAATGTGATTCGCCTGCAAACGGGCCCGGCTATCACCGGCACCGACTTGCGTGATGCCAGCGGAAAAATCCAGTTCGGTGATTTTACCAACCAGATTGAGTATCAAAACGCCGGTTCGGCGATCAATCGCGCCATGAAAGCCAAAGTACTGGATAAGTTGGATCGCGATGCGCTGCCCGGTAAAACCGTGCAGGTGGTGGGGGTGTTCCGGTTGCTCGCGCCGAATAACTGGATGGTGACGCCAGTCAGTCTGGAGGTGAAATGAAACCGTTCAACGTTAACCCGGCGCTACTAAAAGGCGAAGTGATCCTTGAAGCGCGCAACATCAGCAAGATCTATGGATCGACCCATGCACTCAAGGGCGTGAATTTTGAGATCCGTCGCGGTGAAGTCACCACGTTGTTTGGTGAAAACGGCGCAGGCAAATCCACGCTAATGAAAATTTTGTCAGGCGTGATTACGCCAACATCCGGGGAAATTCTCTACAACGGCGAAGAGAAAGTGTTTCGCTCCGCCACTGAAGCACGCGATTGCGGCATCTCGATTATCCATCAGGAGCTGAATCTCGCTCCCAACATGAACGTGCGCGACAACATCTTCATGGGGCGCGAAATCATGAAGCCGGGTGGGGTGGACTACGCGGAAGAAGCCCGCATAACCGCCCATCTGATGGCCGCACTGGAGGAGGAAATTGATCCGCTGACGCCGGTGGAAAACCTGCGTCTGGGCCAACAACAGATTGTCGAAATCGCCCGCGCGTTGTCGGTGAATTCACAGATTCTGATCATGGATGAACCGACATCGGCGCTCAGTGCCGCGGAAGTGGCGGTGCTGTTCCAGGTGATCCGCGATCTCACCAGTCAGGGCGTGGCCATTGTTTACATCTCACATCATCTCGAAGAGGCACTGGAGATCACCGATCGCGCCGTGGTACTGCGTGATGGCGTGATGACCGCGTACGCGAAACGCGATGAGATCGATCTCGAATGGATCGTGCGCAATATGGTGGGCGACCACTTTAACCTGGGTTCGCCCCCGCAAGGGTATGACTTTGGCGCCCAGGCGTTGACCGTGCAAGACCTGACGGTGAAAAGCAAAACCGGGATTCGGCTGGTGGATAACCTCTCGCTGGCAGTGAAAGCCGGTGAAATTGTCTGCATCTATGGCCTGATGGGCGCGGGGCGCACCGAACTGCTGGAGTGTATCGCCGGGCGTATTCATCAAAGCCAGGGACACATTTTGCTGCAAGACACCGATGTCAGCGGCTTAACCATTCAACAGCGCATTCAAATCGGCCTTGCGTTGGTACCGGAAGATCGGCAACGCGACGGTCTGGTGCAAACCATGTCAGTGGGCGAAAACCTGTCGCTCGCCAGTATCAGCGAATTTGTGCGCGGTCTGGTGCTGTCACCCCGGCGTGAAAAGCAGCTGGTGACAGACAGTATTCGCAACGTCACGGTGAAAACCGCTGGCGGTGAGGCGGCCATCGGTTCGCTTTCCGGTGGCAATCAACAAAAAGTGGTGATCGGCAAAATGCTGGCCACCCGTCCAAAAGTGATCCTGCTGGATGAACCCAGCCGCGGCATCGATATCGGCGCCAAAGCGGAAGTGTTTCGTCTGCTGGCGGAAAACGCCAAAAAGGGGCTGGCGGTGGTGTACACCACCTCGGAAGTGGGGGAATGCCTGAGTATCGCGCATCGCATTGTGGTGATGAGCAAAGGGCGCATTAACGCCATCTTCGATTCCAGCGTGAGCAAAGAACGCATTATGGCCGCTTCAGGCGAGTCTCTGGTGGCATGACATGAAAAACGGAGCAAACGGTATGACAGACAGAACACACACGCTGGATTCGCCGCCCGTCGCGAGCAAAAAGAAGGCCGATAAAAGTCTCAATCTGGCGCGATTGCTGCTGGAAGGGCGCGCCTTTATTGCGCTGCTGGTGATTATTGCCACCTTTTCCCTGCTCTCGCCTAACTACTTTACCGGCGCCAAATTCCTGACCATGGCTTCGCACGTGGCGATTTTTGGCTTACCGGCGATTGGCATGCTGCTGGTGATCCTCAATGGCGGGATTGATTTGTCCGTGGGCTCGACGCTGGGTCTGGCCGGGGTGATGGCCGGTTTTATGATGCAGGGCATCAACCTTGAAGCGCTGGGCGTGGTGCTGTATCTGCCGGTGTGGGCGGTGGCGATATTAACGCTGGTGATTGGCGCGCTGGTGGGATTGGTGAATGGCGTGCTGATTGCCTGGTTCCGCGTTCCGGCGTTTGTTGCCACGCTCGGCACCATGTATGTGGCACGCGGTATCGCATTGCTGATCACCAATGGTCTGACCTACAACAAACTCTCTGGAAGTGATGCGCTGGGCAACACCGGCTTTGACTGGCTTGGCTTCAATCGCATCTTCAATATCCCCGTCGGTGTGTTGGTGCTGGGTGTGGTAGCACTGGCCTGTGGTTTCCTGCTGAGTCGTTCGGCGTTTGGCCGCTGGCTCTATGCCTCTGGTGGTAATGAGCGCGCTGCCGATCTTTCCGGCGTGCCGGTGAAACGCATCAAGATCAGCGTTTACGTTTTGTCGGGTATCTGTGCCGCGATGGCGGGACTGGTGCTCTCTTCACAGCTCACCTCTGCCGGCCCAACGGCGGGTACCACCTATGAACTGACCGCGATTGCTGCGGTGGTGATTGGCGGAGCGGCCCTGACCGGTGGTCGCGGTAATGTGCGCGGCACGCTGCTGGGCGCTTTTGTAATCGGTTTTCTCTCTGATGGCTTAGTGATTATCGGCGTTTCTGCCTACTGGCAGACGGTGTTCACTGGCGCCGTGATTGTGCTGGCGGTATTGCTCAACACCCTGCAATACGGCAAACGCAGTCGCTAACTCACGCGCGCTGTCTGGCAGCGCGCGGTTATCCGTAAAACCTGTACCCTAAATAATAACGGAGCACCTATGTTCACAAAACGTCTGTTTATTGCTGCCGCAGCGATGGCTATCACCACCTTCGCTGCACCGACCTGGGCGGATAACGGGTTGATGACCATCATCGTCAACGATCCTTCCAACCCTTACTGGCTGACAGAAGGCCAGGTCGCGCAAAAAGCGGCTGAAAAACTTGGCTACAGCGCAAAAGTCAGCGCGCACAAAGGTGATACCAACACCGAAAGCCAGCTGATTGATACGGCGATCACCAACAAATCCAAGGCCATCATTCTTGATCCGGCTAACGCCGACGGTTCTGTCGGTTCAGTGAAAAAAGCCATCGCGGCGAACATCCCGGTGTTTATCATTAACGCCGAGCTGAATCAGAGCGGATTGGCCAAAGCGCAGTTGGTTTCTAACAATGCGCAGGGCGCGGCGGTGGGCGCAATGGAGTGGGTGAAACAGGTGGGCGATACCGCCAACTATGTTGAATTAGTGGGCCCGCCATCCGATAACAACGCAGCAACGCGTGCCAATGGTTTTGATACCGTGCTGTCACAGTACCCGACGCTGAAGAAAGTGGGTCAGGAAGTCGCCAACTGGGACCGTACCCAGGGCTTCAACAAGATGCAGTCACTGCTGCAGGCTAACCCGAATATCAAAGGCGTGATCAGCGGCAACGATGAAATGGCGCTGGGGGCGATTGCCGCGTTGAAAGAAGCCGGCAAGCTGAACCAGATCAAAGTGGGTGGTTTTGATGGCTCGCCGGATGCCGTTGATGCCGTAAAAGCCGGTACGCTGGCGTATACCGTGATGCAGCCCGTGGCGCAGTTCGCGCAGAAAGCGGTAGAGCAGGCGGATAGCTTCCTGAAAACCGGTAAAACCGGCGCAGCATCGGAAAAACAGCTGTTTGACTGCATTTTGATCACCAAAGAGAACGCGGGCAATTTCGTATCACCGTTTGTATTGAAGCAGTAATGCATGACGTGCGGCTTTCGGGCCGCACACTGCTCAACGGACGCACTCCGGTGCGTCGCTGTAACCCTTCTCGTGAGTCCAAACACCACATCATTTGCAAAAGGCGCGTTTCCGCGTTGTAATCACCTGGAACCCGCATTTCTGCATCACTTTCTGGACGAAATATGGCGCACAACCCGCAGGACTCTTCTCTTAACGTCTTCATGGCCGAACCCTTACCCAGCGACAGTCGTCAGGCGCGGCAGTTGGCGCGACGCCAGTTGATCGCGGAAGCCGTGATGGCAGAAGGCGCAATTCGCATTGAAGATATCACCGATCGTTTCGGCATCAGTCTGATGACCGCGCACCGTGATATTGATGAGATGGTCGAACGCGGATTGCTGCATAAGTCGCGTGGGGTGGTCTCTGCTACGCCTACCAGCCTGGTCGAGTCCAGCGATATCTACCGTGCGACGCGTCAACTGGAAGAGAAGCAAGCCATCGCTGAAGTGGCTGCCACTTATCTGGAGCCAGGACAGGCGATTTTCCTTGATGATTCCACCACGGTATTGCAGATGGCTCGCCTGCTACACGCGCGCGCCCCGTTAACGGTGATCACCAACTCACTGACGCTGATGAATGAGTTACGCAACGGGCGCGATATCACGCTGATGGGATTAGGCGGTCAGTTTTATCACTGGTGCAATGCGTTTATGGGCCGCATGACGCGAGAAGAGATTGCCAGTCTGCGCGCCGATGTGTTCTTCGTCAGTATGTCTGCGATCATTGATGACACCGTCTTTCATCAGTCAGCTGAAACCGTCGAAACCAAACGAGCGATGTTTGATGCTGCACAGAAACGTATTTTGATGATGGATAACACCAAATTTGAACGCCGGGCGCTGCATCGTTTTGCCCATCTCAGCGAGTTCGATGTGGTGATTGTTAACCAGGGTACGCCGGTGCCTGTGCTGCGACGGATGCAGGATCTGGGCGTGAACGTCGTGGTTGCGCCCATGAAGATCCACACAACCCCACGCGAAGAAGTTTGATTACCCCTGCGAATTTATTCCCTCAGATAACCGGAGGTGCTCACTGTCGGCCGCGACAGTGGGGCTTCTGCCTGTGCAAATGCGTTTGACAATATAATCTACCTACTAGTAGATTGATTGCTCTGCACCTGCCACCGTCAACCAGGACGGCGCAGTTGATTACCACGCGCTATTCATTCGGCTCGGGTAAGTGCCTTGTCTTAATTTATGCAATGTTGAGCGAACCTATGAACAAGCCTTCTCTTTCGACCGGCCAGACACTCATCCGTCTGGCCGCTATTGCAGTGGTACCATTGATAGTCATCGCATTATTTCTCTGGGCTGGCGGCTGGTTAACACCGGATAAGTTGACCTCCGATAAGCTCATTACCGTGCTACAAAAATCAGGCGGGGAGCATCCCGGCTACCGACGCAATCATGCCAAAGGCGTCTGCATAAACGGCAGCTTTGCCGCTAACGGCAAAGCCAGCGTGCTGTCGCGTGCCGGGCTGTTTGCACCGGGCGAAACCCCGGTGATCGGGCGCTTTGCTATTGCCGGTGGCAATCCGAACGCCCCGGATTATGCCGTGCCGGTGCGCAGCATGGCGTTAGCGTTTTACCAAAAAGATGGTCAGCAGTGGCGTACTGGGATGAATGCCATGCCGATGTTTCCGGTGAAGAGCGTGGAAGGGTTTTACGATCTGCAAATCGCCACGCTGCCCGATGCGAAAACAGGTAAGCCCGATCCCGCGAAAATTCAGGCCTTCGTTCAAAAACATCCCGAAATCAAACCATTCTTCGGCTGGGCGCAACAGTATGTGCCTTCATCGAGTTGGGCGAGCGATCGCTTTAACAGCCTCAATACCTTTAACTTTGTTGATTCGGCCGGTAAGAGCCACGTGGTTCGCTGGAGCATGGTACCGCACAGCGAGTATCAGCCAATCAGTGCTGCGGATAAGAATGACAGCAACTTCCTGCAGAGCGATCTGCAACAACGTCTTGCTAAAGGGGCGCTGCAATGGGATCTGATTATCACCGTCGCTGATGCGCAGGACAGCAGTAGAGATGCTTCGATTGCCTGGCCAGCGGACCGGCAGACCATCAATGCGGGAACCCTGACCATCAACCAAACCACGCCACAGCAGCAGGGCGCCTGTAACGACATCAATTACGATCCGCTGATTCTGCCAGAGGGTATCACCGCTTCAGACGATCCGATCCTCAATGCACGTTCATCGGCTTATGCCAAATCCTACAACGCCCGTACCCGTGAACAGGCAGGAGCACACTGATGAAACACACAGAGACTTTCCATCCGGCGTTGCGCGCGATTCACTGGCTGATGGCTGCCGCTATTATGACCATGCTGTTTATCGGTGTGGCCATGGTCGCCACCGTATCGTCACTGCACAGCTTGCTCGTGGCGATCCATAAGCCGTTGGGCTTAATGATATTGCTGTTGGTGGTGGTGCGATTGTGGCTGCGTTTTACCACCGCTAAACCGGCCTTGCCGGAGACGTTATCAAACGGGCAAAAAGCGCTGGCACACCTTTCGCATTGGGCATTGTACGCAATGATGCTGGCGCAGCCTCTAATCGGCTGGGCGATGCTGTCGGCAGCAGGCTATCCGATCAGTCTGGGAGGCAGTCTGGTGCTGCCACCCATCACGCCGATCAGTAATGATCTCTATGCCTGGTTGCGCCCGCTGCATAGCTGGGTGGCCTTAGCCTTGTTCATAACGGTCATGCTGCATCTTGCTGCCGCGTTGTTCCATGCGCTGATTCTGCGTGATGGCGTATTCAGGAGTATGACCGGCCGCCGTAAGCGTTCTGAAGCGCCTTGACATCCCGGTTGCAGGTCAGTAGGTTCAGTGCCAATTTACTGATTTGCAGCCATTTCATCTTTGCTGCTGGAGCCCTGCATGACCGTTGAACGTTCGCCTAAAGCCACTGAAATTATTAACCACACCCGAGAATTGCTCACTGCGGGTGGTTATAAAAGTTTCAGCTATGCCGATTTGGCAGAACGCGTGCAAATCCGTAAAGCCAGTATTCATCATCATTTTCCTGGCAAAGCCGATCTGGTGCTGGCCGTGGTCAATGATTATCGTGAGGAGGCGCGAGCCGGAATGGCCGCGACCAGTGAGCATTTCAGTGATGATCCGCTGGCTGAGCTGAACGGTTATGTGAATTTTTGGGCTACCTGCATTAAGGAAAACAGCTCGCCGTTCTGTATTTGCGTGATGCTGGCAGTGGAACTGCCGACCTTACCGGAAGAAGTGGCGGCTGAAGTGACCGGACATTTCGCCGATCTGTCCGCGTGGCTGGCCGGTGTGTTGCAGAAGGGGGAAAAGCGTGGGGTGTTTATTCTGCGTGAAGGAGCGGAAAGGGAAGCCAAATCGCTGATGGCCACGGTGCACGGTGCCATGATAGCCGCGCGCGCGTTTAATAACCCCGAACTGTTTTTACCCATGATTAAACCGGTGTTGAACAATCTGGTTATTACCGCCTAATTGCCTCGCGGAGATTTAGCCTCGCGACTCTTTCATCAGCAACAAAATCACTTTATCCACCAGATAAGGCGCCTGTTTATTTAATTCAGGGTCATCGCGTAACTGCGCGGCAATATTTAACGCAAAGTCGCGAAGGGTTTGTTTATCCGATTCCGTTGATTCAGCAGCCGAAGAACGGCAAACAGGATGTTGGTTAGGAAAATGAATCACACTCACATTGCCCCCTGAAATATGTCGCTAAAGTCAGCTGAATAAACATTAATCTACTAGTTGGTAGGCTGGCAGTCAAGGGATGGATTCTCAGTAAAGCACCGCAGGTTTAAACGCCTCTCAATGCCCTGAAAAGGCTGCATCGGCTGGTTTCCCACCGCTTCGCCAGTACCGCCCGAAAATAGGAATTTTTACCTTTCGCCGTTTCACAAATCCTCTTAAATTAGCGCCGACGAGCAGTGCAAGTCGCCAACGATTTGGTGTCTTAACAACAATCAAATTAAAAACAATTGCATTCCATTTTTTAATGGTAATGAGGATTTCGATGCTTTTAAAACGCAGCTGCAGTTTTGCCATTGTCGCTTTAGTTTGTTTATCGGTTACCGCTTGTGGCATGTCGCATCGTGGTCGTAATACGGCGATTGGTGCGGGTGTCGGTGCAGTGGGTGGTGCGGTATTAACCGGCGGCAGTACCTTTGGTACGCTGGGTGGTGCGGCCATCGGTGGTTTGATTGGTCATGAAGTGAGCCGTTGATTCATTCTGCTGATCTATTTCGTCGCGCAATGAATGCGCGGCGAAATAAATTCTTTTATAACATCGTCTTTATTCTTCCATTAGATTTTCTTTAACTGGCCAAACACCTGTTTGCCGTTATGGAATGTCGCCATCACCGGTGCAATATGCGCCACGGCTTCTGCAGAACAACTCGCCGCGACCAGCATCATCGTTGCGCTGTCCTGTGCCTTCGGCCACTGCAGTTCTCCCTGGCTATTCAGCGGCAGCACCTCATTGGTGGCAATACCCAAAGCACGACTCAATGAGAATTCATCCGGGCCACGATACAACTGCGCATAGACATTGGCTTTTTCCAGCATGCTGCCGCTGCCAAAGGGTTGCCAGTGGTCGGCAATGGTATCCGTGCCGGACCATACAGGAACACCCGCCGCACGCAGTTGCGGCAATGGCATGATCACGCGACCAATCGGCACGGTTGTCGCGATGCTAAACTGCTGCGCTTTGAGTTCCTCAATCATCGCATCCAGTTCACTGCCCGATAACGTGCCCAGCGCAAACGCATGGCTGAGGGTGACTTTTCCTTTTAACTGCGGATTCTCGCGCACCGTTTTCAGCATATAGCGTATCGCGGCTACGCCGTGCGGCTCGGTTTCATGCAGGTGGATATCCACCGGCGCAGCAAAATCCAATGCGATGCTGAACATCGTATCTAGTGACTTCTCCATCGCACCATCGACATTGGTCGGATCCAGGCCACCGACAAAATTGGCCCCCATTTTCATCGCTTCACGCATCATGCCTTCAACGTTTGAACGCAACAGCCCATGCTGCGGGAAGGCGACAATCTTCGCGGTAAAGTCCTGACGGTGCTTTTCAATCGCCTGTTGTAAGTGCGCCAACCCATCCAGCTTGCTGATCGGGTCGATATTACAATGGCTGCGCGCTGCGGTGCTGCCTTTGGACTGCAGTAAGCCAATCAGCTTTTCGGCACGCATTTCGGAGGTCGGCACAATCTCAGGAAGAATCTGCTCCTCCTGATGAATCATATCGATAACGCTTTTGCGCGGCAGCGGAGCGCGCCATCCATCGCCATAAAAGGTTTTATCGAGGTGAATGTGCATATCGCGCGTTGCGGGCAGCAGGACGTGTCCCGCCGCATCCCAGGCGGGGAGGGTGCTGCTGAATCCCGCGGCGTGGATGCCCGTGATTTGCGCGCCGTTGATTTCGATATCGTACAAACCGGTGCGCGTGGCGGTGATGACGCCCTTATGGCGCACAAAGCCTTCTTCGAGGCGTACATTGCGCAACAGATAGTGGCTAACATCGATATGCGTCAGGTTTTCAGGCGCACAGGCTGCCGCTACAGCTGTGCGGCCACTTAATCCGGCGCCGAGCAGCGTGCCTGCCGCCGTCAGTTTGATGCCAGCGGAAAGAAAGTCACGGCGGTTGCCGTAAGTCATGAGGCTCATACGTTATTTTCTCCTTGTAGGGGAGATTTACCCTAGAGGAGCGATAAGCGCTGTGCTGTGATTTTTTCCACTGATAACTATGGAGAAAAGTAATGACGCATCGGACAGCATCGCTATCCGATGTTCTGTTGAAGGGTTAATGATTTTGCGTGGGCATCGGCGGTGTGCCATGAGTATGGAAGGTCTCAATGGTCTTCAGGCCCCACGCCTGGCCTTTCTTACGCTCGCTCTCCGTCCAGACCACGGTCTGCCAGTCTGGCGCCAGAATCAGACGTGCGCCGGAATTGGCCAGCTCAACCCGATTTCCTGCCGGTTCCCAGACATAGAGGAAAAATGTGCCCTGAATGGCATGTTTGTGTGGGCCGGTTTCAATGTGCACGCCGTTTTCCAGGAAGATGTCGGCCGCGCGCAGAATGTCTTCCCGCGTGTCGGTGGCGTAGGTCACATGATGCAGTCGCCCGTTGCCGCCACCGTGCTCTTCGGTACAGGCCAAATCATAGGTTTTATTATTGATGGTGAACCAGCAGCCACCAATGCGGCCATTATCCAGCTGAATCATCTCTGTTACGCGGGAGCCTAAACAAATTTCCATAAAGCGCTTGAATTCACTGACATCGGCAGCCAACAGATTGAGGTGATCGAGACGGCGCGGACAGGCGCCACGCGCATGGTAACGCTGGGACAGGTTTTTCAGCGACGGACGTTGATCGTCAGGTGCCTGATATCGGACCGTGTCGTAATAGATCTCAAAAATGTGGCCAAAGGGATCGGTAAAGCGAAATGCCTGGCCGTGGCCCTGATCGTCGTTGACCCAACCGAGCACTTCATAGGGGCTCGCTTCAATCGCCGCAACACGCCGTTCCAGCGCAGCCTGCGAAGCGGCGCGATAAGCAATGTGCCCCACACCGGTAGTGTGATGACGCGTGAGTTTCAGGCTGTGAAACTCATAATCATCCCAGGCGCGCAGCCAGGCGTGCTCGTCGTCCTGCGCGGTGATTGTTAAGCCATAGACATTCACAAAGAAGTTAAGGCTCTCTTCAAACTTGTCGGTGTAAAGCTCCACGTGAGCAAGATGCGCAATATCGAAGCAGGGTTCAGAAGATTGAGATGTCATGATGCCAATCCTATTTATTGAGAGTTTGTGACAGCGCCGGAAGGTCATCCAGCGCTGCGCCCTTTATTTTCAGAGACAGAGAAACGTTACGATGAAGCACAATACTGATCGCGGCCAGTAAAGCGGGTAGAGCGAGAATATAGAAAATCGCCGACTGCGCCGGGAACGCACCCATCAGCAATCCGCCAATCGAAGAGCTGAGGATGGCACCGGTGCGGCCAATGCCGTGCATCCAGCTCACGCCGGTGGCGCGTATTTCAGTAGGGTAATACGCAGGAGAATAAACCTGCAGACCATTCTGTGCGCCATTAATACACGTGCCGATAACGAAAATGAATACGCCCAGAGCCACCCCGGAAAACGCGAAGATGCCCTGTGCTAACAAGCAGAGACAACCCAGCAGATAGACCACGCCAATCACCACTCTGGCGTTGCACTTATCCATCAATGCACCCACCAGAATACCGCCAAGTGGACCGCCTAACTGGAACAATCCCGCCAGAATGGCCGCCTGTTCAAGGGAAATGCCGCCCGAGCGCATAATGGTCGGCAGCCAGCCGTTAAGCAGATAAATCACAAACAATCCCATAAAGTAGGTCACCCACAAAATGATCGTGCCGCGGGCAAAACCGTGGTGGAAGAGCTGTGAAATGGTGCTGTTACGATGGATCCGAGGAGAGTTGAGCACGAACGCCGCATCCTGCTGAAACTGGCCGCCCATGCGATTAAGCAACGCGGCAATCTTCGCGCGTGGCGCCCGGCGCACCACCAAATTCAACGCAGATTCAGGCAGCAGATAACTTAACAAGGGAAGCAGCAGCAGCGGCAGTGCACCGCCGAAAATGAGCACAGCATTCCAGTGATAGTGCGCCAGCAACGCCGCCGCAATAAATCCACCCAGCCCGGAGCCGATATTAAAGCCGCTGAACATCAGGGTAATCATCACGCCCTTACGGCGCTCAGGCATATATTCTGCCAGCAGCGTGACACAGTTGGGCATGACTGCGCCCAGCCCGAGCCCGGCAATGAATCGCATCATCGCCATTTGCAGCGGCGTGGTGGCGAAGGCGCAGATCAGACTGAAAGCGGAGAACATCAGTACCGCAAGCAGGATGATTTTTTTACGGCCAAAGCGATCGGACAAAGGACCGGCGATCAATGCGCCAATCGCCACGCCAAACATCGCTGCCCCCAGAATCGGCCCCATTGCGGCGCGTGAGATATGCCACTGCTCTATCAACGCCGGCGCAATAAATCCCATCACGGCGGCATCGTAACCGTCGAACATAATGATGATCAGGCAGAGAAATAACACGCGCCATTGAAAGGCGGAAATGGGTCGTGAATCAATCCAGGCTTTGATGTCGACCAGCTTATTTGTATTCATACGTTCGCTCTCTCTACGGGCACGCAAAGTCTATTGAATGACGAGTCATGATTAACTCATCCAACTCAACGGTAAGCACCGTGCCGCAGACTGTCTGTCAAAAAAGGCTTTTAGCGGTATGAGTTACGTTTATATTGTGAGCGAGCTGTCATAATCCACGGTCTAAATTCGGGTTTGTGCTGACCGCTGGAAAGGGGGATATGAGTGAACGGCGTACCAACATTGTATGAATTTCGTTTAGGTCGCTGTTGTATGAGCTTCGGCGTTGATGCACTTAATCAGTGCCAGCGTGGCCGGGGAATGCAGCGCACCCGCGCGCAATGTAATACCAATATCACGACGGGTATCGGGCAGAGGAAAGGATAAAGGTTTGAGCGTGCCCGACTTCAATTCGTACTCCAGTTGGTGCCATGACACGGCTGCCACCATATCGGAGTCCATTAATAAACCGCGCACGATCGCCAGGTCACCGCTCTCCACCACCGGTTTGGGTGCCGGAATGTCCAATGTGGCAAAGGCGTGTTCTAACAGATGGCGGGCCGGGCTGTTTTCACGCGGCAAAATCCACTGTGTGTCAACGAGATCGGCAGCGCTTAATGCTCGACCCACTAATGGATGTTGTGGCCTGGCGAGCAGCACCAGCTCTTCGCTAAACAGCCGGCGATTATCGATATCATTAACGTTGCTGTCATGACGTAAGGCACCGACAATCAGATCAACGTCACCTGCACGGAGTTCGGTAATCAGCGTGCTAAAGGCACTTTCATTGGTCACGACTTTGATTGCCGGATGTGCCGTCACTAAGCGGGTGATCGCGCGGGGCAATAACACACTGCGACACAATGGCAGGGCACCAATATGAACGGTGCCCTGCAAAACCCCTTGCTGAGCGGCAAGATCTTCCGGGATATGGCGAATTTCATTCAGGGCGCGGCTGATATGTGGCGCCATTTCACGTGCGGCGGACGTCGGCTGCATGCCTCGCGGGGATCGCTGGAACAGCACGATATTGGCCCCTTTCTCCAGCACCTTTAACGCGGCACTGACGGCGGGCTGGCTGATAGCCAGCGAGCTGGCCACGCTTTGCGTGTGCTGCAGATGAAACAGCCGTAAAAATATCTGCAGGCGTCTGACGTTGAACAACCAAATCGGTTCGGCTTCATCACGCATAGATTCGCGCTGTTTAAATCGGGCGAGAAGTGCGGGTATCTGTTTGAGTTCCTGAAGGGCGCGCTGGGCGCGGGGTAGCACGCATTTTCCCTTCTCGGTGAGCAGCATCCCGCTGGCATGACGTTCAAACAAAGGCGTCGCCAGAGTGTGTTCCAGATCACGTATCGATCGCGTCACTGCCGATTGCGTGCGAAATAAATCTCCTGCAGCCTCCGAGACAGTTCCCCGTTCGGCAATCATACAAAGTGATCTTAGCTGCATGATTTTAATGTGGTTAGCGTCTTCACTTGCCAGCATGCCTTCTGCTCCTGAGCCTCTGATAATGATCACAACATAAATAAAAATCATAGCTCGCACAACGAAAGGCATTATTCGGTCTGGATGCTGCGTGTCAGGATGAAAAAAACGCAACAGAAGGGGAACACAATGGAAAACACAGTGAAAAAGAGTGCCCTGGTGGTCAGTGCCCATTCCGCTGACTTTGTCTGGCGCGCAGGCGGTGCTATCGCTTTGCACAGTGCGAGCGGCTATGACGTGCACGTTGTCTGCCTCTCTTACGGGGAGCGCGGTGAGTCGGCAAAACTGTGGCGCAAAGGCAACATGACCGAGCAGACCGTTAAGCAGCACCGGCAGGCCGAGGCCGAACGGGCCGCGGATGTGTTAGGAGCGAGCATTGAGTTCTTCGATCTTGGCGATTATCCCCTACGCGCAGATAAGGATACGCTGTTCCGCCTGGCCGATGTGTTTCGCCGCGTGCAGCCACACTTTGTATTGACGCACTCGATTGCCGATCCTTATAACTACGATCATCCGCTGGCGGCGAATCTTACGCAGGAAGCACGCATCATTGCGCAGGCAGAAGGGTATCGTCCGGGAGAACCGATTATCGGCGCGCCGCCGGTTTACTGTTTTGAACCGCATCAACCTGAACAATGCCTGTGGAAACCGGATGTGCTGCTGGATATCACCTCAGTTTGGGAAAAGAAATACCAGGCGATTCAGTGCATGGCCGGGCAGGAACATTTGTGGGAATACTACACGCGCGTGGCGCTACAGCGGGGCGTGCAGGCCAAACGTAATACGGGGATTGCTTCGACGCGCGTCATCACACACGGCGAAGGCTATCAGAGCCTGTTCCCACGGGTAACGGAGGATCTCTCATGATCGCGGTGAACCAGAAAGGCATTGTTGTTACGAAGATTGAGCGGGGCGATTCCGCTCTGATCGCGCAGTTCGCCCGTGCCGGAGTGGCAACCGTCCACGAAGCGCAACAGCGACAAGGTCTACTTGATGTCCGGATACGACCGATCCAGCAGGGCGTATCGATAGCCGGCAGTGCGGTCACGGTGCTGGTTTCTCCCGGGGATAACTGGATGTTTCATGTTGCCGTCGAACAGTGTCAGCCTGGCGATGTACTGCTGGTGGCACCGACCTCGGATTGCCATGATGGCTTCTTTGGTGATCTGCTGGCCACCTCGCTTAAAGCGCGCGGTGTGGTGGCGCTGGTCGGCGATATCGGTATCCGTGACAGCCAGACTCTGCGTGAGATGGGTTTCCCGGTTTGGTCACGTGCGGTGTTCGCCCAGGGAACGGTAAAAGCCACGCTGGGTTCGGTGAATGTGCCGATTATCTGTGCCGGTCAGCTGGTTTATCCTGGCGATATGGTGGTTGCCGATGATGATGGCGTAGTGATTGTGCCGCGAGCAGAGGCGATAACTGTTGCCGGGACAACCCAGCAGCGGGTCGCCAATGAGGAGAGTAAGCGAGTAAGACTGGCTGCCGGAGAGCTTGGACTGGATATTTATCAGATGCGTGGCACGTTAGCGGAGAAGGGATTGCGCTACGTGGAGTCTCTGGATGCTCTGCAAAAGAGTTCACTATGAAACAGACGCTGATACCCTGTGTTTTGATGCGAGGCGGCACCTCCAAAGCCGCGTGTTTCCTTGCCAGCGATCTGCCGGAAGCGGGAACGCAGCGAGACCGCGTGTTGCTGGCCGTCATGGGTTCACCGGATCCACGTCAAATTGACGGCATCGGCGGTTCCGATCCGCTGACCAGTAAAGTGGCGATTATTTCTCCGTCCACGCGTTGTGATGCCGATGTCGATTACCTGTTTGCACAGGTTAACGTGGATCAAGCGGTGGTCGATTATGGACAGAACTGCGGCAACATTCTTGCCGCCGTGGCGCCGTTTGCCATCGAGAAAGGCCTGATAAACGCACAGCATGACATCACGCGCGTGCGCATCTTTATGGTTAACACCGGGCAAATCGCGGTGGCGCAACTTGCCACGCCCGATGGCACGGTGGAATATCAGGGCGATACGCAGATAGACGGCGTACCAGGTTTTGGTGCAGAGCAAATTCTGCAATTCGAGGATATTGCAGGGTCCAGCTGCGGATCGCTGTTACCGACCGGTGAGGCGCGTAATCGGTTTGACGGGATTGAGGTGACCTGCATTGATAACGGTATGCCGGTGGTGATCCTGCGTGCTGAGGATGTGGGATGCACTGGCCAGGAGACCCGCGAGCAGCTTGAAAGCAACGTTGAGTTAAAAGCCCGTCTGGAATCCATCCGCTTACAAGCGGGTCCTTTGATGAACCTCGGAGACGTGACCAAACGAACTGTGCCGAAACTGACCCTTATTGCTCCGCCCGTTAATGGCGGTGCGCTATCGACGCGGACGTTTATTCCGCATCGCTGTCACGCTTCTATTGGTGTATTGGGTGCGGTGAGTGTGGCCACGGCCTGCCTGATCCCCGGTTCCGTGACGAAGGGAATCGCGCAGATTACCGATGACAGGCAGCAGCGTCTGGCGGTGGAACATCCAAGCGGTGAGTTTAGCGTGATGCTGACCTGTGATGAGGCAGGGAAGGTGACGCAAAGCGGCTTGATACGCACGGCACGACTGTTATTTGACGGACGGGTCGCCATTCCAGCCTCACGCTAAAACACGAACTACCCTGCACGCTGACGTTCTCCTATGCTGACAACCTTATGGGTTGCCGGCATTTTCCATTCGCTCTCAAAAATTTTCGTTTCTGCGCGTGATTTCTTGCTCCCACTCACTCTGCCTCGCCAGCCCTTTATTTGCCATAAATAAATGTCGCCTGATTCATTATTAATGTGACAAGTGTGCGCACGGTGTGTCTTTAATGTTACGAGTCGGTATATTTAATAGAGAGATTTTTAAAGATTTAATGGCGCAGGAATAAAGTGTTCTAAAAGTGACAATTGTTTTTGGTTTGTTAAATTAAATCATTCTGGCTGTTATTAAAATACAATAACTCAATGCTTGTTAAAATTCCGTATTATTGATGTTGACCGTATGTCTACGGTAATTGTAACCCTGCTAAATAATAAGATAATCGCATCATTACGGGATGAACACTGATGATTTCTCCTTTGAATGCAACATAATTAACGCTCAAAACCAAGCTAAAACCTTGAATTAAGTTGATAAAAATCAAAGTTTATTTCTGGGTTAACTGTGTCGCTACATTTAATTCACATGAAAATCATTCATTTATAGCGCGATTTTTTGCTTTTTGTTACAAGTTACCCCTTTAATTAGGATGCCTTTGTGTAAACGAAAATATAGAATAATTTACAGAAAAATTCTTATTACGAGCGGTGTCGATACCTACGCCTGCAAGTGTTATCGACAGACATTTCGTTAACAATCATGATTTATTTTCCCCGTTCTTTCTCCGGAACGAACGCCGAAGTGAATAACCTATTCTCCAGTCGTCATCTGTCTGGAAAATATACTGTGGTTGTTGCTCGTAGTTAAGAGAAAGACGACAGTGCGGCACCGATTTCAACTTGTTATGCACCAATCTCACTTCATAACTCGTGAAATGGCGCTGGATTGCCGTTAACTAATTCGGTCACTCAAAAAAAGAAGATAGTCATGCTAAGTAACGATCTTACATCGCTGATCACGCGTATTGACTTCGCGCTAATTTCATCCATTCACATCATTTTCCCCCCGCTAACCATCGGACTGGCTGCACTGTTGTTCATTTCTGAACTGATGTGGGTCAGGAAGCAAGATGAGCAGTGGTATCGCCTGTGTCGCTTCTTTGAAAAGCTGTTTATCGTTAACTTCGGTGCTGGCGTGGCAACCGGTGTCACCATGGAAATGGCCTTTGGTATTCTTTATGGCCGCTTCTCGCAGGCTGCTGGCCCGTTCTTTGGTCAGGTGCTCGGCTATGAGACCATCACCGCCTTTATGTACGAAGCGGGCTTTATCGGCCTGATGATTTTTGGCTGGGGCAAGATCAGTAAAGGGATGCACCTGTTTGCGACCTTTAACGTGGCGCTCTCTTCGACGCTTTCTGCGATGTGGATCCTGGTGGCTAACTCCTGGATGCAGACACCCACCGGTGTTGAACTGCATAACGGCATCTTCATTGTGACCGACTGGCTGGCCGCACTGTTTAACCCGAATGCGCGCAGTGCCTTCCCGCACATGCTGCTGGCGAGTTTTGAGTTGTCGCTCTGCTTCGTGGTGGCAACCTGTGCCTGGTATGTGCTGAAACAACGTCATGTGGACCTGTTCCTGAAACCCCTGAAGTATTCACTGATGGCGCTGGCCGTGGTCGCCGCCGTTCAGATTTATATGGGTGACGTGCTGGGTGAAGCAACGCTGGAACATAAACCGGCGGCGCTGGCGGCAATGGAAGGGCACTACGATACTTATGATTCAGCGGGTAACGTCAACAGTGCCTGGCATATTCTGGGTTGGCCAAACAAAGAAGGCACTGGCCTCGCATGGTCTATCGATATCCCGCACGGTTTAAGCCTGATTGAAACCAAAACCTGGAACGGTACGGTAACGGGCCTGAACAGCTTCCCGAAAGATCAGCAACCGCCTGTGGTGTTGCCGTTCTACGCTTTCCGCGCCATGTCAGGCGCTGCTGGTGCCATGTTGCTGGTGAGCCTCTGGGGCGTCTGGCTGATTGCACGTCGTCGCATGACCGCTGAGCGGGCTCCGCGCAATAAGCTGTTCCTGGCGCTGGCCGTTATTATGGTGGTCCTGCCTTATATCGCCGTGATTGCGGGCTGGTGGACGCGCGAAATTGGCCGTCAGCCGTGGATCGTTTATGGCCTGATGCGCACCGAAGACGGTATGAGTCCAATGACCCTGGGTCTGGCGATCTTCTGGCTGGTGGGCTTTGCCATCTTTGAAACTGCGGTGGTCGCTGGCACCATTTGGTTCCTGGCGAAAGTGGTGCGTATTGGTCCTGATTTGACCAGCAAAATTCCGGGCGAGGGGCATGAGCATTTGGGTCACCTTGAAATGCCTGCCAGTGGCCATGCTGACCATCCTGAATATATCCGTCCGGTTTGATGGGAGAAGAAATCCATGGACATGCTTAATTCGACTCAGCACTTCCTGATCATCGCCTGGTGGTTAGCCTTTGGTATCAGTGTTCTTTTATATATCGCGCTGGATGGCGCCGACCTGGGGGCAGGGATCTTCTCGCTCTTCGTCCGCGACCATGATGAACGTGGCGCGATCATGTCGGCAATGGCCGGCACCTGGGATGCCAACGAAACCTGGCTGATCGTCGCCGGCGGGATTATGTTCGGCACCTTCCCGTTTGTTTACGGTTCGGCGTTTAGCTATCTGATGGTGCCGATGGCGCTGGTACTGTGGGGCATTATGTCTCGTGCGGTTGCCCTGGAGTTCCGTCATCTGGCCTCGCCATTCTGGCAGAAGTTTTCTGACGGCATCTTCGGTGTCGCCAGCCTCGCGGTCACTTTCTTTGGTGGGATGAGCGTTGGCGCGTTGCTGCAAGGTTTCCAGATGGATTCGCCAGCTCAAGGGGTTCCAACCTATGTGGGCGGCGCATTTAACTTTATTTCAGCGTTTTCCATCTGGACCGGTGTGGCTTCCTGTGTGGCAATGACGCTGGCAGGCGTACTGTTCGTGCGTGCTCGCTTCGAGAAAAATGAACCGATTCGTCAGGATGCAGCTCGCTGGACTGCAGTGATTTTCTGGTTAGCGATTGCTGCCGTGGTGATTACCTGGGTGTGGAGTGCGGTGATCTTCGACTGGGCACGTGCGAAATGGTTTGGTCCGCATTTCTGGATCTGGGGCCTGTTTGGCTTAATCGCACTGGTCTGTATTGATCAGGTGCGTCGTGACACTCTGAAGGACAAAGATTTTGCAGCGGTGATGTGGTTCAATGGCGCGGCATTCATTCTGGGCTTCGGTATGTTACTGACCATGTTCCCATGGATCGTGCCAGGCACCTGGACCATCTGGGCGGGCGCCAGCCCACAGGTTTCGCTGATTACCTTCACCATGACCATGGGTGGTTTTGTGCCGGTGATGCTGATGTATAACTGGTATCAGATCTGGGTATTCCGCGGCCGTATCTCCAAGCTGGTTGGTCACGGGGGACACTAAGACATTATGTCTGCGAGTTCCCCTCCAAGTGGAATGGCAGCCCGCCTGGCGGAACGTTGGCTTTCGAGCCTGCGTCGCCAGGCGGGCGGTTTATTTTCACTGTCCATCAGTATGGCGGCGCTCAATGCCATACTGATGATTGCACAGTGCTGGCTGTTAGCCTGGCTGATCAGCAACGCTGTGCTCGGCGGTAAAAACTTTACTGCACTCCTGCCTTATCTCTTGTGGCTCCCGGTGGTGATGTTGCTGCGCGCAGGGATCGATATCCTGCGTCAGGGCTTTGCATTTGAAGCTTCTGCACGTATCCGCCAGGGACTGCGCGGCATGTTGTTAGATCGTATCGCTGCGTTGGGTCCAGCCTGGAGCCAGCATCAACGTACGGGCAGTATCGCCAGCTCCCTTGGCGAAGGCGTCGAAGCTATCGAAGCCTATTTTTCCGGTTTTCTTCCGCAAAAAATTATCATCGGCATTGTGCCGCTAGCCATTCTGGTGGCGCTTTTTCCTTTTGACTGGGTCTCCGGCTTGATCATGCTGATCACCGCGCCGCTGGTGCCGTTGTTCATGATCGTCGTAGGAAAGGGCGCAGAGAAAATGAGCCTGAAGCAGTGGCACAAACTCAGTCTGATGAGTGCCCACTTCTTTGATGTAATTGCTGGCCTGACAACGCTTCGTCAGACCAATGCGGCGCGCCGGCAAGCGAACATTATCGCGGCGATCTCGGACAGCTATCGTCAGACCACCATGAAGGTGTTGCGACTGGCATTCCTTTCCTCATTAGTGCTGGAATTTTTTGCCACCATCAGCACCGCGATGGTGGCGGTGTATGTTGGATTCCGTCTGTTCTATGGCGAGATGGGCTTCCTGCCTGGGCTGTTTGCCTTGTTGCTGGCACCGGAATTTTTCCGTCCGCTGCGCGATTTGGGCACGCACTATCATGCCCGAATGGATGCCATTGGCGCGACGGAAGGTCTACTGGCGATCCTGAATGCTGAAGTGCCTGCATCGTCGCAAGGCCACGCCGAACTCCCGGCAAAACCGCGTGAAATCAACGTGGAAGGCGTGAGCTATCAGTATGAAGAGGGCGGCGGAGTCGCGGATGTCTCGTTGACTTTGCGAAGCGGGGAAACACTGGCGATTGTCGGCACCAGCGGCGCCGGTAAAACGACGTTATCGCGCCTGTTATTGGGCTTTATTACCCCAAACTCTGGACGCATCGTCATTGATGGCAGCGATCTTTCATCATTAGATCTTCCCGCATGGCAGCAACAGATTGGCTGGCTCCCGCAGCGGCCGACCCTCTTTGCCGGTTCGATTGCGGAAAATATCCTGTTGTCGCGTTCAGGTATCAGCCAGGCAGAGGTTGAAGCAGCAGCAAAGCTGGCTCAGGCTGACACGTTTATCCAGTTACTGCCGGCGCACTATGAATACCGGCTGGGCGACGGTGGGAAAGGGCTGTCCGGTGGGCAGATCCAGCGTATTGCGATGGCGCGCGCCGTATTGAGTGCGCCAGCGGTGGTGATTCTTGATGAACCCACGGTGGCGCTGGATCGTCAGACAGCACAGCAAATGATTGCCGCGTTGAGTGACACATTACCGGATAGCGCACGCTTGATCATCACCCACGATACGGAGATCGCTGCCACGGCTGACCGGGTTATCGTGCTGGCGAAAGGGCGTGTGGTCGAGTCGGGAACGCCGCAGGCACTGCGCGATCAGGCTGGGGTATTCGCTGAACTCGAGCGTCTGCAAACAGGAGACCTTGCATGAAGGATCTTTGCCATCTCTTGCGCCTGGCGCGCCCATGGCGTTTCCGCATGGCGGTGGGGATATTGCTCTCTGTGATTGTGATTCTCTCCAACGTTGCACTGCTTGCCTTGTCAGGCTGGTTTATCACCTCCATGGCGCTGGCTGGCGTAGGCTCTCTGGCACTGGAGTTCTTCACTCCGGCTGCGGCGATTCGTGGCCTTGCGGTATTACGTACTTTCGCGCGTTATCTGGAAAGATTAGTCACGCACGATGCAACGTTGCGCTTGTTGTCGGTTTTACGTGTCTGGTTCTATCAACAATTAGCGCATCTTGCGCCTGCGCGACTGCAGGATTTCCGCGATGGGGATGTGCTGGCACGTTTTCGCGCTGATATTGATAGCCTCGACAATTTCTATCTGCGTATTCTGACGCCGGCCATTGCAGGGCTGATTTCGTCGCTCATCATTTTGGCAGGAATTTGCTGGTTCTCACCTTCAGTGGCATTGATTGATGCCGTGGTGCTGATGCTTGCGGGCGTGATCGTGCCCTGGATTGTGGCATCGCTGACGCAAGCCAGTGGCAACCAGATTACTACCGTGCGCTCATCCGTTCAGGCAGCATCCACCGATTTGGTGCGGGGATTAGCAGAGTTACAGCTGGTTGGGGCTGTTAGCCATCAAACCGATCATCTGCGCCAGCTGTCTCAGCAACTGATTAGCGCACAGCGTCGGCAAGCCTGGATTAGCGCCAGCGGCGGGGCGCTTTGCGCCTTAATGGGGCAGCTCGGGTTATTTTTTGCCTTTATCCTGTTGTTTAACACTGGCCATGCAACCGGCATTTCTGCCAGTGAAATCGTGATGTTGCTGTTCACCATACTGGCGAGTACTGAAGCGGTGGCTGGGTTGCCCGCTGCCTTTGCCGCCCTTGGCACTACGCGCGCAGCGGCACGCCGATTGTTCTCGATGACCGAACTGACACCGGCGATCGTCTTGCCTGAAACCAGCTCAGTACCGGAAAGCAGTGAGCTGTCATTTAATTCAGTCACGATGCGTTATTCACCTGATGCTCCCAACGTACTGGATAAACTGAGTTTTACCGTGCCCGTCGGCCATTGCCTGGCGATTTTGGGACCCAGCGGAGCGGGTAAAACCACCGTATTAAATCTGGTGCAGGGATTCTGGGAAACGACAGCGGGAGATGTCACTATTGGCGGTTGTCCGGTCAGGACGCTTTCTGAAGATACACTGCGTCAGATGATCTCGGTGGTTGGCCAGAAAACCTATCTCTTCAACGCATCGATTCGAGACAACCTGCGCCTGGTTGCACCGGATGCGGATGACGAGGCTTTATGGGATGCACTGGCGCGCGCCGCTTTAGACGACGAAGTCCGCGCATTTCCGCTGGGGCTCGACACCCTGGTGGGAGAGTTAGGAGGGCGTCTGTCTGGTGGTCAGGCCCGCAGGATTGGGATTGCCCGCGCGTATCTTTCCCATGCGCCGATCGTGTTGCTGGACGAGCCCACCGAAGGGCTAGACGCAGTAAATACCGAATTAGTGCTTAACTGCTTGAAAGAACTCATTAAGGGTAAAACCACGCTGCTGGTGACCCATCAGATCCAGCCACTTTCCCTCGCGGACAGTCGGTTACTGCTCGATAAACAATAACAAGAGCAGGGATCTGTTTTTTGGTTTATTTACATCTGCTTAGGGTCAACCTGAGCAGATGCTTAATCAATACAAAAATAAACTTGTGAGACAACTGACCAGGGATCACCATGGATAAAATGACAAACTCCAAAACCCGACGAAAACATATTCGTTTCCCACATCTGCTGATTGATCAAATCGAAGAGAGTATGAAGAGCGAAAACATTCAAAACTTCTCAGCCTGGGTTGTCGAAGCCTGTCGTCTGAAAGCGCGGGAAGCTGGCAACGGAAAGAAGTAATTCATCATTTCCCGTCGGTGGCAGGTCATCATCGCTGACGTGTAGCGGACGGGAAATCCAATCTGGTTTAAATCCTTCAATTTCATCTCACATAAATGTTCAGCGCTTGAACCAGCAGCGCCAGTAGAACGCACAGCTCAACAAAACACACGCATATTAGAGGCGGTCATCTTATCTTAGCCAGATGACTAAATGGCGCATAATGTATATTATGTTAAATAAGGAGTCTGAAGGCGCACCAGAAGCTGTACACCATGCTCACCCGCTCTCCACTGTCTTGTCCTGCCAGAGTGTCTCGACTGCCAATCGACATCCTGCTGATCGTTTATGGCAATACAGGAAATGGTTATTTCCCCGCACTGACCTAACCGGCTTCAATTGCGTATAAGCCATCAAACCTCTCATGCTGTTCGATGGCTCACAGAGTAAATGACTCATCATGGACTTTACCTCTCAACTCGTTTTGTAGAGACACGAGTAGCGACGATAACCGACCGCTGGCATAAGTGATGAATTCTGGGCGCCCCAATGTACGGTCAAAAACCTGCTGTGGCAGGAATCTTTTCATCTCATTGTAAAAGCGACCATCACCTACAATTGCACCAATGCTTTGAATACGTTGTGCCAGCAATTCATCATAATGCGGAATTTTATAGTCATTAATTTTTTTCTTAACTAAATCAATTTCATAAACAGCATTCTGTTGCAGTAGCCAAGGCAAATCCCACAGATCGCGGTAACGAATATACCTTGTGGTTGCAGCAAGAGAGATAAGTTTGTCACTCATAATTTCGTTGAGAGATTCACACATAACCAGCGTATCGCTGTAACCATCAGGCAAAACGCTGTAATTGCGTGTCAGTGACATGGGTTTTCTGGTGTATGCGGGTACATTGGCGATTTCGATCTTGATACGCTGTTTTGGCATATCCCTTCTTTCTGGTGCTGTTGTTACCGATACTTGCCACTTATCAATTCTAATCTCTTCATAACCTGGCTCGTTCCTCAGCTCGGCTGGTTCTTTTACCGTTACTTCTAAGCCGTATCGGGAGCCGAGGTAGTCCTCAATACAACTCCTGAGATTTTTAAGGTCTACGCTGGAAAAACCCATACCACCCGCAAAATCAAGGTCTTCGCTAAAGCGATTGCCGCCATAGCACAGTCTCAGCGATGTTCCGCCCTGAAATGTAAGGTCCTGTAGTAATCCTTCTTTATCCAGGCAAAATAGAATGTCGTAATGCAGTAGCTCTTTCTCAACGACATTTCGCATGCCATCAAGTTCAGCTGACTCCATGGCTTGACCAACTAAGTCGGCAAAATTAACCTTCTGATTCATCCTGAAGCTCCGTTGTATCGACCAGATGCAGGTTACGCCCTACCCGCCGCAAATCTCTGAGTGCTGTCTTCATCGTGGCCTGTCGTAAAGGCGAGTCACCGATGTATGTGTCTTGCAAAATCTGCTCGGGAGAACGCTTGGTATGGGTAAACTCAATAACGCCATAGGGCGTTTTATGCTCTTCAGAACGTCCAGTGGTCATCACTGTAATTCTGCTCATTGGAATCTGAGAGATAGCACCATAAGCAGATAACGCTGATTCCAGACTAAGATAGTTGTATTCACCTCTACGCAGCGCTAATACCACCCTTTCAAGCGTGTAGGCATCTTTACTTCTGGCTAAGGCGTAAACGTAAACCCCCCGGATAGCACGTGTGAGGATGCCGTCTTTTACTAGTCGATTTAAACCTGCTTTAAGGGTTTTCGCGCTATCTTCATAAAAAATTTTGGCTAAATCCCTAAGAGTAAAGACATAACGTCCTTTCTTATCAAACATGTTTAACTGCGTAATGGCGGTCATTCTGTTCATCATTAAGTCTACATAAAAACCAATAAAATATAGTTTATATGTAAACATAATCATTTCCAAAACGTCAAGTAAACATGAAAACACCATTAATGTAGCCTTCGCGTATACTTAGTTATTGATCGCTGATACTGTCCAGCCTAAGCGAGATATCAATCCGCCTTCAAAAATCGTATAAAACACCATCAAATTAAGGCGTCGCTACGCCAATCTTTAGCAATAATCCCTCACATGAAATCTCAGAATTCACATAGCGACGTCTGAGAATGCAGCGTTCAGCCAGCGTCTTAAACCGACAAGCATTCAAATCCCGATAGGATTCGTAACAGCTATCTCAGGCGTTTTTCCTGCCATCAACTACAGTTAACTGATTCAAACCCCAGCAAAAAAGACATCATGCCCTTTTCTCTCACCACAAATCTGTTCGCGCGGCTACGTCTGTTAATCTCGATTGTTGCCGGTGTCGTCTGTTATTTCTTACTGCCTGCAAAACTGGGCGAGTTGCAACGCGTATTGATTGGATGGAATGTACTGGCGTGGCTTTATCTGTGGTTTATCTGGTTTCGCATGCTGCGTACCGATGCTGGCGAGATCAAGCGTATCGCCCAGATGCAAGATCAGAGCGCCGCGTTGGTCTTGGGCATGGTTATTGTGGCCTGCATGATCAGCATCGTTGCGATCATGAGCGAACTCCCGGCACTAAAAACTCTCAATGGCACGCCGCGCGTATTACATCTGCTATTAACCGCGATGACGTTGATTGTCTCCTGGGCATTACTGCCAAGTTCATTTGCCATGCATTACGCACACCAACACTATTTGCGTCGCACTCAGGATGTCACACCCATGATTTTCCCGGAAAAACCGGACGAACCGGCTTACTGGGATTTCCTCTATTTCTCATTCACCATCGCAGTTGCATCGCAGACCGCTGATGTGGCAACCGGTACCACCGAAATGCGCAAGCTGGCGCTGCTGCAATCGGTGATATCGTTTATTTTCAATCTGGCCATTCTGGGATTGTCAGTGAATGTCGGCGCCGGATTGCTGAGTTAACCCTTAACGACGCCCTTTATTAATTGAGGCAGACCAGTTGAAGTCACTGACTTCGCTGGCAGATTGCGCTTCAGGTTTCTTGCGGCGCGTCGGTGTTTTTTTGGCTTTGTCCGCTTTGGCTTTTTCTTTGGCTAGCTTAATGGTCATCACTTGCTGACGCGCGTCTGCGGTATATTCTTTCTCTTTCTTCGCATCAGGCTCTTTACCGCTGCGCTGGCGATGTTTTTCCATTAACCCTTTGAAGATCTCATCCACTTCAATTCGTTCGGCTTCATTAAACTGATCGATTGAAATCATTTTCTTATCGCTCATCGCGTTATTTCCTCAGTAAATGGCTAAGCTCAAGTCTACACCATTGCTGCCGGCGCGGCTTTCTTGTAATCTTGCCCGCCAATCATCCGCCTGCCAATTAGGACGTAATATGACGACTCACTCTTCTAAAGATCCCATGCACGGCGTGACGCTCGAGATGATTGTTAATGCGTTAGTGGCACAATATGGCTGGGTCGAACTCAGTAAACTCATCAATATCAACTGTTTTAAAAACGATCCCAGCGTAAAATCCAGCCTCAAATTCTTGCGTCGCACACCCTGGGCGCGTGCTGAAGTGGAAGCGCTCTACCTCGATTCTCTTGAGGAGCCCGCCAAACAAGATTCGGTGGAAAGTGGCTTTAATCCCTGGACCCAGGGCCACAAATAACCACAGCGGCTGACGCTCTGCTCGCCCCTTCCTTTTGGACAACCTTGCCAGCGTCATCACATTTTCCAATGACAGGCTGCCTTGTAACTTCGTTTCTCGCGTGACAATATCGATACATGTATATACATGTATCGCCCATTGCAAACACAACTGATAAACAAAAATAACATAACGCACTGCGTTCATTGTTTCAGCGAGGAAACTATGTCAGCCGAATCACCTGCAGCCGATTATTCAGGCAGTGAAAACCAGCGCCTGTCTGAAACCCGCTCCATCGATTACATTCCGCTCCGCGAACGCCATGGCCACCCTTTTAGCCAGTTCACACTCTGGTTTGGCGGTAACCTGCAAATCACCGCCATTGTCACCGGAGCCCTTGCCGTGGTGCTGGGCGGCGATGTGGTGTGGTCGCTTGTGGGTCTGTTGGTGGGCCAGATTATTGGTGCCGCCATCATGTCGTTGCATGCTATTCAAGGCCCGCGCCTTGGCTTGCCACAGATGATCACCAGCCGCATGCAGTTTGGTGTGTATGGTGCGGTGATCCCGCTGGTACTGGTATGTATTATGTATGTCGGATTTTCGGCCAGCGGCACCGTGTTGGCTGGTCAGGCACTGGCAAAGTTGATTAATGTTAGCAACGCGACCGGGATGGTCCTGTTCAGCGCCATCATTGTCGTGATTGCGGTGCTTGGATATCGGGTGATTCACAAGCTGGGTAAAGTGGCGAGCGTCATCGGGGTGCTGGCTTTTGCCTACCTGTTTATCACCCTGCTTTCCACGCATGATTTGTCCGCCGTATGGCAAAATCAGCACTTCACGATTGCCAATTTCCTGCTGGCCGTTTCGCTATCTTCTTCCTGGCAGATAGCATTTTGCCCCTATGTCTCTGATTATTCACGCTACCTGCCGGCTAACGTATCGGCGAACAAGCTGTTCAGCTCGGTGTTTTTCGGCACCGTATTAGGCACACAGGCCTCAATGACGTTGGGCGTGATTGTGGCGGCTATTGCAGGAAAGGCGTTTTCCGGCAATGAAGTGGGATATATCGTTGGTCTGGGCAGTAGCGCGACCATGGCAATGGTGATCTACTTCGCTATCTGTTTTGGCAAGATTACTTTCACTACCCTGAATGCTTACGGCAGCTTTATGTCACTCACCACTATTGTGTCAGGGTTCCGGCAGCAAACGTCTCTCAGTCGTGGTGGTCGTATTCTGTTTGTGGTGCTGATGGTGACGATAGCCTGCATCATCGCACTGATCAGCGAACCGGCCTTCCTCAAGTCGTTTACCCATTTCCTGTTGTTCCTGCTGGCCTTCTTTGTTCCGTGGAGCGCAATCAGCCTGACCGATTTTTATCTGATCACCAAAGGACGCGTCGATATTCCGGCACTTTCACAACCTGATGGCCGTTACGGTCGCTGGAACTGGGTTGGGATTGTGGTGTATTGCCTGGGCGTATGGGTGCAGCTGCCGTTTATTGATAATCCGCTGCACCATGGCTCATTAACCTGGGTATTTGCGGGTAATGATGTGTCGTGGATTATTGGTTGGTTTGTCACCGCATTGCTGTGGTTAGCTGCACGTCGGTGGGATCGCCGTGGCACGCTGGAAAGATCGATCCACCCTGCGGAGTGACGTTGTCACGGCCGCCTCAACTGGCGGCCGTATCACTTACTTATCGTTAGTAAATCGCCCCACAATGGTGGCAGCCCCCAAGGTATGGCCTTTCAATTTGGCGATCAACTCATCATGTGTCAGTCCGCCAGGCAATTGATTTACCGGCAAATCTGTTGCCACCATCACGAAGTTATAATGATGTATGCCACTTCCCACCGGCGGGCAAGGACCGTAGTAACTTGTGGTGCCCGGTGAATTCTTACCTCCGATGTAACCTTCGCCTTTACTCAACTCGCCCTGCGCAAACTGCGTGCGATCCGCCGCGATGTTATAGGCCACCATATGTGTCACGCCTAACCCTTTTCCCCCTACGGGATCGGTCAGCATCAGTGCAAAACTGCGGGTGCCGGCGGGTGCATTCGACCAGCTCAAAGCTGGCGACACATTGTCGCCGGTGCATGACGGGTTACTTTTGTTGTTGCCTGCAAAGGTTTTATTCAGCATGGCACTGTCGTTAAAATCCGAAGATTGCAGCGTAAATACCGGGGCAGCCAACACGCTTCCCGGAAGCAGCGCCAATAATAGTGCGCGTTTGAACATCACCATTTCTCACTCCTGTTGATGAAAAAATCAGCCAAAACATCAAGTA
Organism: Pantoea sp. BL1; assembly: GCF_000963985.1. NCBI lineage: Bacteria > Pseudomonadati > Pseudomonadota > Gammaproteobacteria > Enterobacterales > Erwiniaceae > Pantoea > Pantoea sp. BL1. The sequence goes on from NZ_JZRH01000030.1 coordinate 154,133, forward strand.
TATAACCTGATCACATTCATGCCGCAGACTACACTGCTGAAAGTCCTCTTTGAAACGCAGGAACATTGGATGCCAGCCTCTTCACTCGCGTTGTTTACCGCTGCCACGCAGCAATGGTTTCGCGACACCTTTAGAGCGGCGACGCCCGCACAGCAGGAAGCCTGGCGAGCCATTTCGAGCGGTAAAAACTGTCTGGTGATTGCACCTACGGGTTCTGGTAAAACGCTGGCGGCATTTCTCTATGCAATTGATGCCCTGTTTCGTGAACGCAGCGCCGGAGATCTCCCCGAACGAAGCCACAGAACACGCATTCTTTACCTCTCTCCGGTGAAAGCGCTGGCGGCGGATGTTCAGCGTAATCTGCAACGGCCTTTAGCGGGGGTGGCTGACGAGCGGCGCAAACGCGGTGAAGCCGAGATCACCCTGGAGGTGGGCATGCGATCTGGCGATACGCTCAGCAGCGAGCGGGCAAAATTACAGCGTCGCCCACCGGATATTTTGATCACCACGCCCGAATCTTTGTTTCTGATGCTGACATCAAAAGCCCGCGACACGCTGCGTGGCATCTCTACGGTGATTGTTGATGAAGTACATGCCATCGCAGGCAGCAAACGTGGCGCGCATCTGGCGCTCAGCCTTGAACGGCTGGATGCGCTGCTAACGCACCCTGCGCAGCGTATCGGCCTCTCCGCCACGGTAAAACCACCTGAAGTTGTCGCACAGTTTCTTGGCGGAAGTCGCGAAACACTGATCGTTAATCCTCCCGCTCAGCGCCCATTAGCGTTAACCATTAGGGTCCCTGTTGAAGATATGACGGATATTCAGCAGCGGCCCGATAGCCGTTCAGTACAGGATGCCACACTGTCCGCGGGATCCATCTGGCCACATATTGAAGCCGGGATTCTGGATGAGGTGTTACGCCATCGCGCCACTTTGGTGTTTACCAATTCTCGCGGGTTGGCTGAAAAACTTACCGCGAGGCTGAATGAGCTCTACACGCGTCGTCTCGGAGAAAAGCCCACTGCGCCAGAAGCATCCTTTGCCTACGGTTCCTTTACCGGCGGCACAGAGAAACGCACTGTCACACCGAATGACTTATTGGCTCGCTCCCACCACGGTTCTGTTTCTAAAGAACAACGGCTGGAAATTGAAAACGCGCTCAAAGCGGGCGAGCTGCGTTGCGTGGTCGCCACATCAAGCCTGGAGCTGGGTATTGATATGGGCGATATCGATCTGGTGATTCAGGTGGGCGCACCCCCTTCGGTTGCCAGTGCCCTCCAGCGCGTGGGCCGCGCAGGTCATCAGGTTGGTGGCACACCCAAAGGTATCATCTGGCCGCGAACCCGACGTGATTTGGTGGATGCGGCCGTCATCGTCGACTCAATGATGGCGGGTGAACTTGATGCGATAACGCTGCCACACAATCCGCTGGATCTGCTGGCTCAGCATACGGTCGCCGCCGCCTCAATGGACACGCTGGAGATCGACAGCTGGTTTGAGCTGGTGCGGCGCGCAGAACCATTCAAAACGTTACCGCGTAACGCATTTGACGCCGTATTGGATATGCTAGCCGGGCGTTATCCTTCCGATGAGTTCGCCAACCTGCGCCCCCGCGTCATTTGGGACCGACAGAACAATACCCTCACCGGGCGGCCTGGTGCGCAGCATCTGGCCGTCACCAGCGGTGGCACCATTCCGGATCGCGGCATGTTTAGCGTTATGCTGCCTGAAGGTGAAGAACAGACGGGGGCACGACGCGTCGGGGAACTGGATGAAGAGATGGTTTATGAGTCGCGGATTAACGACATCATTACCCTGGGCGCGACATCATGGCGCATTCAGCAAATCACCCACGATCAGGTGGTGGTGGTGCCTGCACCGGGCCGTTCAGCACGTTTGCCCTTCTGGCATGGCGACAGCCTCGGCCGTTCAGCGACACTGGGGGAAGCGATTGGCGGCTATTTACGACACGCCAGTCATGAGGTGTCACTGCCCGGCGACAGTCTTGACGCCAATGCCCGACACAACATTAAAAACCTGATCGCAGAACAAATTCAGGCAACCGGCGAGTTGCCCACCGACCGCAGCTTGTTGATTGAGCGTTGTCGGGATGAAACCGGCGACTGGCGCGTGATCCTGCACTCCCCTTATGGGCAGCGCGTGCACGCTCCCTGGGCGCTGGCGGTGGCAGAACGCATTGGACGCATCATGGGGATCGATCCGGCTGTGGTCGCCAGCGACGATGGTATCGTGGCACGCTTCCCCGATAGCGACGGTCGGGTGCCGGGTGCCGAGCTCTTTTTATTCGAACCGGATGAGCTGCAACGCATCGTCATGGCATCAGTCGGGCATTCGGCACTGTTCGCCGCTCGTTTTCGTGAATGTGCTGCCCGTGCCCTGCTACTGCCACGCCGCAATCCCGGCAAACGTTCTCCTCTCTGGCAACAACGTTTACGCGCGAGCCAGTTGCTGGAAGTGGCGCGTCAGTTTGCAGACTTCCCGATCCTGATTGAGACGGCACGGGAATGTTTGCAGGACGTATACGACCTGCCTGCGCTGCATCACCTGATGGCGCGATTACATCAGGGTGATGTGCGGTTGACAGAAGTCACCACCGAAACGCCCTCGCCGTTTGCCGCACCGCTGCTGTTTGGCTACGTCGCCGAGTTCATGTATGCCAGTGATGCACCGCAGGCAGAACGACGCGCTTCAATGCTGGCGCTCGACAGCAATCTGCTGAGTGATCTCCTGGGTCAGGCGGAGATGCGTGAGTTGCTGGAACCCGCCGTGATTGCACGTGTTGAACAGGAGTTACAGCGTTGCGTGGCGGAGTATCAGGCGCGCAGTATTGAGGCTCTGGTGGATATGCTGCGCGAACTGGGTCCGTTATCAACCGAAGAACTTGTTGCACGCTTCAATGGCGATGAGCCCCTTGAGCCCGGCTTACACGCGCTGCAACAGGCGCAGCGGATTGTCAGTGTGACAATTGCGGGTATCGCACGCTGGGCAGTGGCTGAAGATGCGGTGCGTCTGCACGATGCGCTGGGTTGCGTGTTACCTGTAGGCCTCCCGGCTGCACTGCTCGAACCGGTCGTCCGTCCATTGCAGGATCTATTGGGGCGCTACGCCCGCACCCACGCCGTATTTTCCAGTTTGCAGGTGGCTCAACGCTTTGGCCTCGGCCGCGCCGTTGTGGATGAAGCTTTGGATCAGCTTCGCCAGCAAAATAAGTTACTTAAAGGCGATTTTCTCGCCTCTGGAGCTGATGAGTCCGCGGAGTGGGCAGCAGAAAGCGTGTTTCGCCGCTTGCGTGTACGATCGTTACAGTCCGCACGCGACGCCACTCAACCCGTTGCACCGGCCGCATACGTGGCGTTTCTGCTTGAGCGCCAGGGGCTGTTGTGTGATGCGAACGCGCGTCAGACACAAGGCGCTTTCTCCGGTCTGAATGGCGTAATGAGCGTCGTTGAACAACTGGCAGGCGTGGTGCTGCCGGTAACACTATGGGAATCGCAAATCTTCCCTGCACGCATTCGGGATTATCAGCCAGCCATGCTGGATGAATTGCTCTCATCGGGAGAGGTTATTTGGGTCGGTCATCCCTCATCAAACCTACAGGACGGCTTGGTTTCCCTGCATTTAAGTGAATTCGCCAGCGAAACCTTGCCTGCCATGGATCATTCAGTGACATTGTCACCTATTGAAAGCAGATTAGTGGCGCTGATGCAGGACGGCGCGGGTTGGTTCGTCAAACAACTGATGCCTCGCATCACTGAAACCATGGATAGCAATGAACTGATTGAGCCGACAGACGTGTATCAGGCTCTTTGGCAACTTATCTGGCGCGGAGTCCTGACCATCGATACCTGGTCGGCACTGCGTAATCTCAGCCAGATTGCCAGCACGCCCAAACCACGCCCTGTTCGTGCACGTCACGGACGGCACAATCGATCCAGTTTTGGCGCCAGCCGCCCGGTCGAATCACGACTCTCACTTCACGCTATGGCCGGTCGCTGGTCGTTGATTCCTCGCCAGCCGATTGCCGACACCGAACGCGCGCTGTCAATGGCAGAAAATATGCTCGACCGATTTGGTGTCATAACAAGAGGTGCCGCAATCGCCGAACAGATTCCCGGTGGTTTTCCGGCGCTACAACCGGTGCTGCGCGCTATGGAAGATGCGGGCCGACTGTTGCGCGGGCGTTTTATTGCAGGCATGGGCGCCGCGCAGTTTGCTGATAACTCTGCTATCGATCGACTGCGTCAACTCGATGCCGACAAGTCAGCGCGGCATGCCCCCGTTGTGCTATCAGCCATTGACCCTGTCAATCCCTTCGGGTTAACACTGCCATGGCCGATCAGTATCACGGGAACCAAACCCACGCGCCGCGCGGGTGCTTTCGCGGTGATCGTCAGGGGTCGCGTCATGCTTTACCTGCCGCCCGGTGGCAAAGAGTTGATGACTTTTCATGCGCAGGACAGCGACGAAGATCTTCATGCCGCACTGGTTGCGCTGGGCCAGGCGTTAAGCCGCGAAAAGCATCTTCATTTCACGCTGGAATGGATTAACGATCGACCCGTCGGACAATCCAACCTGCTCGCAGCGTTAAAAGAGGCGGGTTTCTCCCGTGTCCCCAAAGGTTACAGTTGGTACGGTTAATAAGCGCGCTGACGATAATCCTGCAGCTGCATTCTTTCCAGCTGGCGCGGCGTGGCAACGGGCCACGCTTGCTGCGGAAACAGGTAAAGACGAATGCTAAACAGATGAAACAGCGGTGTGAGTAACCCGTCATCCTGCTTTGCCAGCCGTTCCAGCAGCAGCAACAGCCAGTCGAGTTCATCCAGCAAATCCTGGTGTGGTCGGGTTTGCAACGATTTCAGACGCCGTTTCAGGAACAAGGCGAGCTCGTGGAACATCTGTCCACTGTCCAGCTGATGTTTTGCCAGCAGATCTTTGTGTCGGGCGTAGTAATCAAAGCTGTTCACGCCCAGCCACACCTCCGTTAATAACATCCCGGCGGTCGACATATCCGGCTGTGGATCGAGCCGTAAACGGGGTAACACCACGTTGACCTTATCCAGCATCAAACTGATAAAACGTTGCCTGCCAAGCAGTGACGACCCCGTACGTTCAAGCTCTTTAATAAAACGCAACAGCTCACGTAAGCCCTGACGAACCGCGCGCCGCGCCGTCCATGAAGGACGTTTGTTACGCATCAGCACGGTGGCTATCACGGCAAAAAGTACGCCCGTCAGTGATGCAATGGCGTTGTTAATGAGCAGGACCAAATCGGGTTTCAGATGATGGCCCAAACCGATAAAGCCAGGAATCTGGATAGCCACGCTGATGCCAATCATATTGGTTGAGGGACGTGCAATCATCAGGCCGAGTATCAGCAAGCCCGGCACCAGACAAATAATCAACGCTTCAAATGAGGTCGCCTGCGGCAACAGCAACGCCACATAAATCACGCTGATAACAATGGCGACAATCACACCACGCACGAACAATTTCATCGAAGTCAGTGGCGTATCCATACTGGCAAAAAGTGAACTCAGGATGGCGGCCATCACTGGTGCTGAGGCACCATCGTGCCACCCTGTGCCCATCCACAGCAAACAGGAGCCAAAAATCGCGCAAAAGGCGGTTAAAGCAGAAAGCCTGATCAGCCCTTTGTCATAGAAACGATGAGTGCGTTTACCGCGTGCGGGTGTGGTGTCACCCGAGAGATCGCTGACCAACCCGCCGACGCTTTGATACGCGCCCGCAATGCGCACGAAGTCGGCCATACGCTCCAGCAAACCGGTAAACAGCAGGCAGTGTTCAATCGGCAGCTCCCCGCTACGCCAGGCCTGGTTGATATCACTCTGACAACGGCTTAATTCCAGCTGGATACCGCTGGTTTCGCCAACGGCTTCACCATCGTTAAGCCAGTGCAAAAACAGACGAAACGCCACCGCGACGTTGTCCGGGAACGTAATCTGCAATGCCGATAAACGCTGCAGACGCAGCTCAATGGCGGTGAGCGTGGGGATCAAATAAGAGAGATGTTGATACTGCACGCTGACCAGACGAATCAAACGGCGCGCGGCATCACCCTCGTAAACACAGTGCGTAATCAGAATTTCCACTTGCTGTGGATTGGTCGCCATACGCGTCAGAATGTCATCGCGCTCGGGAGACTTATCGCCCGGAATACCTGACAGCAAATCGTGGCACAGCTTGCGCGCATTCAAATACCACTGGCTGACACTCTGTTCCAGCAAACTACGCATCGAGACTGGGAACAATAACGCATGCACCAGGCTGCTACACACTGTGCCTACCGCGATCTCTTCAATACGGGATAACACGGTATTGGTGATCGACAGCGGCGTCATCACCTCGGGAAACCCCATAATGGCAGCGCTGTAACCTGCCAGCATGAACACATAGCTTTTCGGCGTGCGATCGTGCAGGGAGAGATACAGGCACACACTGACCCACAGCGAGATAACAAAGCTAAAAAGTAAGGGGTGTTCAACAGTGACGGGAAAAACAAAGAAGATAAACACGCCGCCTAACAAGGTGCCGAGCATACGAAACAGTGATTTCGAAATGGTGGACGCAGAGTAAAGCTGAGAGGCAATGAAAACCGTGGTAATGGCCCAGGCGGGTTTATCCAGGTTGAGTTCCAGTGAGAAGTACAATGCCAAAAAGGCAGCCAGACAGGTTTTTACAGCAAAAAAAACGGCGTTTTTTGAAAACCACTGCATGACAGTATTGAGACCAGACGGCACTAAGTGCGGCGTATCCTGCCAGAATATTTAATCTACTCACGGCGATAAATATGTCAGGTTGTTACAGCATCAAAATTGGTGATATTGGCAGGTAATCAATAACAGGGTAATTATTAAGGGTTACTAATGGACTATTTACGAATTCAGCCCTTTTTTACAGAATCTCTCTGATTTATAAGCCTATTGCTTCACAGCCTGTCATCAGTCAGATAAATGTGTTCTGGATCACACTTTTCTAAATAACCTCAATGATTACAACAGCTCCATAAAAACATTTCGCGCAATCTGGCGCACAGTGTTGCGCCAGATCATCGCAGGGTGAAACTCAGTTACTCACCACTGTTACCCAGTTCGCATCTTTGCCGGCAGGCGCTTCACTTACACGCTTCAATGATCCAGTTTTGGCATCAATGGCATAGCTTCCTGTCACCGCGCTTTTTTCACCGCTGGCAATCAACCATTTTCCGTCTGCGGTAATAGCAATGCTGCGCGGCTGCTTCTCAACCGGCCAGCTGCCAATCAGCGTCAGTTTGCCACTGTGTGGATCAACGCGGTAGCCACTCACCGTACTGCTGGTCCGTTCGGTAACATACAGGAAGTGACCGTTTGGCGTCAGATGAATATCGGCTGACCAGATCCGTGGCGTGGTATCGCTATAGCCCGCTGGACGTTCACGCCCATGTTGCAATTTATATTCCTCGGCTACTGCATTGGCTGTTTCACTGACTTTGACCAGTTCGCCGCTCGGTTCACGGCGGAACTGAGTGATGATGCCGCCCATCTCGCCGACGTTATACAGATAGCGCTGATCCGGCGATAAGACCGAATGACGCGGGCCGTTTTCATCGGCGGTTTTCACATAACCGTTACCCAGCGCGCTGAGTTCCCCCTCCTCATTCAATTTCAGCTGTAACACGCGGTCAGTGCCGAGATTACCGACGTAGGCGGTTTTACCGGCATCATCAACAATGACCGAATGTGCCGCATGACCCGTCTTGTAACTGCCAACCGGCGGCGCTATCACCTTGCCATCTTTGGCCAGCCGATAGACATGCACCACATCGCCATCGTAGGAGGCGCCCAACAGGAATCGCCCTTGCTTGTCAGTGCTGATGTACGGATAACTGGCGGTAGCAGGGACTTCAGCTCTCTGATGAAGATCGCCGGTGGCGCGATCGATCTGCCAGCTCACCAGTTGCAGTGGCTTGCTGCGAATGGCCGCATATAAATGCTGGTGGTCGGCACTCAGCGCCAGTGGCATCACTTTGCCGCCGGCCTGGGTACGACCTAGCAGTTGCAATGCACCGGATTGTTCATCCAGTACGTAGCGCGCGATGGTGCCGTCATCGGCTTCTGAGACGTAAACAAAGGTTTTTGCCAGCAATGGTGCGCTGAGCGCCATCGCCGTGAGTAATGTGGCTATCTGAAAGGTTTTCTTCATTTAATTTCCTCAGCGAACCAGAGCCGGACGTTTTGCGTCAAAACGCCAGTTATCAATCAAAAACTGCATGCCAAGTGCATCGTTGCGGTTCTTATCAGGCAGTGCGTTGTAGAGTGCATGCGCCTGTTCGACGCGCGCCATATTCAGTTCGATGCCCAATCCTGGGCCTGGCGGCAGCTCCAGGTAGCCATCACGGATTTGCGGTGGCTGGTGGCTGAGTTGCTGGCCATCTTGCCATATCCAGTGTGTATCGAAGGCGGTCTGACGATCGCCAGGCGCTGCGGCACCAAGATGGGCCACCATCGCCAGGGAAACATCAAAGTGATTATTGGAATGGCAACCAGTAGTGAGGCCCCATTCGTTACACAGTTGTGCGACGACGTTAGCGTTGCGCATCGTCCAGAAATGGGGATCGGCAAGCGGGATGTCGATGGCGTTGAGCTGCAGAGCATGCTGCAACTGCCGCCAGTCATTGGCGATCATGTTGGTCGCCACCGGCACGCCAGTGGCGCGACGGAACTCGGCTAGCGTTTCACGCCCGGAATATCCCTGCTCTGCGCCACAAGGATCTTCCAGATACGGCACTTTGCCTGCCAACTGCTTACCAAAGCGAATCGCTTCATCCAGCGACCAACTGGCATTCGGGTCAACGGTGACGCGAGATTGTGGATACCGTGCCAGCAAGGCCTCCACGGTTTCGACTTCCTGCTCGCCATGCAGGACGCCGCCCTTTAGCTTAAAGTCACGAAAACCGTATTGTTCTACTGCGGCCTCTGCGAGCCGCACCACTGCGGCACTGTCCATTGCCGGTTGATGACGTAACCGGAACCAGCCATCCGCTTCGTCATCACCCGAACGGTAGTGCATATTCGTGCGTTGACGATCGGCGATATAAAACAGATATCCCAACACCGGAATGCGCTCTCGCTGTTTACCACTGGCGAGCAGTTCTGCCACGGGCAGGTCGAGGAATTTACCCTGCAGATCGAGCAACGCTGCCTCAATGGCCGCTGCCGCGTTGTAAAACTTCTCTGGGTTCATCTGCGGAATATGAATGTCGTTGGTGTGCGAAGTCTGCTGCTGCCGCGTGTCGCTGGCAAAGAGTTGACTGAGCGTAGCATTAGCGCGCATCAGCGAGCTGCCAATGATCAGAGGGCGAAACTGTTCCAGCAGTTGCAACGTTGAAGCGTGGCACGGTGTTTCCCCCACGCCGCTGTTGCCCGCTGAATCAGTCAATAGCACCAGAATACGGGTGAAGTAGCAGTTATGCGCCCCGCCGATGTTCAGCAGCATGCTGTCGTATCCGGCAACCGGAACGATGCGCATTGATTTAATGACTGGTGTGTCGGACATGGTTTCTCTCCGTGTGACCGAATGCAGGGGGAACAGGTTTGCGACGCAGCAGCAGCCAGACACCGGTGATAACCGACACGCTGGTCAGCGCATACAGCCCACCGGTGGTGCTGCCGGTATGAAGTTCAAGATAGCCAAACACGGTGGGTGCAAAGAAGCCCCCGAGGTTGCCGATGGAGTTGATCAGGGCAATGCCGGGCGCGGCGATCGAAGCAGGCAATTCGCTTTGCGGCATCGGCCAGAAAAAGGCCGCGCTGACTTTCGAGCCAATACAGGCAACGATCATCGCGACAAACCCAAACCAGGGTGTCCCGGTGGTCGCCATAAAGGTGCCGCACGCAGCAATCAGCATGGCAATGCCCAGCCCTTTGTCCAGCTTATCGCGATAGCGATCGGTGGTTTTACCCAGCAGGAATAAGGCAACAATGGCACATAACCAGGGAACGGCGGTCAGCAAACCAATCTCAAAACTGTTGTAACCCTGAATGCGCTGGATAATTTGCGGTAGCCAGAACACCAGGGTGTAACCGGTCATGGTCATGGTGAAAAAAATCAGGCAATAGAACAGCAAGCTGCGATCGCGCAATAAACCCCAGCGGCCATACTCTTTAGCATGTACGTCACGTGCTGCGTCTTCTAACGCTAACTGTGCTTGCAGCGCACGTTGCTCTGCTGGGTTAAGCCATTTGGCATCCTGAGGTTTTGAGACCAGTACCAGCGCGGCCAGCAAACCAATCACAATGGAGCCGCCTCCTTCCAGGAACATCACCCATTTCCAACCGGCAAGTCCATTCACTTCATGCAGCAGCAGAATCGCGCCGGTCAGCGGACCGGAAAACAAGAAGGCGCTAGCGGTGGCACTCAACACCATCGCGGTGGCACGACCTCGCCATGCGTTAGGTACCCACTGGCGGAAATAGAACAGCACGCCAGGAAAGAACCCGGCTTCTGCCACGCCTAATAAAAATCGCAGTACGTAGAAGTGTAGCGGTGTGCTCACAAAACCGGTTAACACCACTACGATGCCCCAGGTGATCATGATGCGCGTCAGCCACACGCGTGCCCCGAGCTTTTTTAACATCATATTGCTGGGGACTTCGAACAGCGCGTAGCCAATAAAGAACAGGCCGGCGCCCAGACCAAATGCAGCAGCACTGATACCCGCATCAGTTTGTAATTCAGCTTTGACGAATCCGATGTTGGCTCGGTCGATCTGGTTAACAATCAGCATCAGCGCCAGCATTGGAATAATACGGCGGAAAAACTTAGCGATTGCGGAAGCGATATGCGCGTCGTGATCTGCTGCTAAATCATAAGATTGTTGAACCGTCATGCGTCACCTATTGGGTTAATAGCATCGCTATAGGTATACGCAGTCGATTAAAGAGCGGTTATGTGAGAATGCCCGAGACCGTTTGTGCAAATGTTGAAGGGAGTTTTATGTTCAATGCGTTAGCGGTTTTCCCAGCGTAAAGTTTTGTCTGGGTTTGTGCGCTGGCTCACTGGGGAGACATATTCCTCCCAACGCTATCAAAGTAACGAGTCAGTTTTTCGTTTTTTAGGTCGTTTGACGTCAGTGGTTAAAAATACATCGTTAGTCGCCACGCTGCGAGTCAGAGAATGGGCGATGGAATCCCTGAGTTCAGGGAAATCATCGAAAATCGGGTTATTATTTATTTGGTCACTGATGACATCTGCGAATTGTTCAATGACATCAGCAGGCTTGATGATTTTAAGTTCACGCGCAAATTTCAGTAAAGCATCTCGATTGGGGAATGATTTGCTTTTGTTTAATTTAAGCGCCAGTTCTTTGTCTGTTGTTGGGTAAATATCTGTATTGACCACGTCATAGAGTGGGGACAACTTGGGTGATCCATTATTTTCACTGGCATACAGTAATGAAAAGTTCTTTAAATGCGCGTCGCCATTTCCTACCATGCAGCTAAAGAGGACGTAGCGCCAATACAACTCAACCTGGGACTGATCGCGCGTAAACAAACTCACAATTTTCCCACCGGTTTCATAAGAACCACTGTATTTATGGTCTGATGTTTTCCCCGATAGCACACAGAAATCCTCCATAGCCAGACGACTATCATGCTGAATATCAAAGCGTTCCATAATAAAAAGTTCTTTATTATCAGAAAGCCAAAAATCGGCAACTGGCAAGCCACAAAGCTTCGCGAGCGACATACAAATAAATTCATTTTCGGCTAATCGTGGATACTCGTCATCACCCGTTTTCGCTATAAGATTGGGGTACAAAACGGTGCCGCGATTCTCAGTACTGATCATCACTTTAGGTTGCACACCCGAAATGGAGGTTTGTAGTAGGTATTTATTCAGCAAATATTGAAAAGCACTTTCTTTATGATCCCAGCGCAGCAAATCGTCCAGTTTTTCGGGTGAAGGCCGGGGGAAATCGATCTCACTTTTATACGATAATGCGCCAATTCCAGTATCCTGCTGTAATGCGAGAAAAAGCATATCACTCACGCTCCCCACATAACGGCGTAAACGTTCAGCGATATGGTAGCGAACATAACCTTCAGGTATGTTCATCTCGAAAATATTAAACAATCGACTCCCGTTATAGCTGATGCGATTGTCCGCCAACATGGTTAGCGATACGGGGCGCGCCCTTTCAGAAAAATAACTGAAGTTATAACTCCCCCGTTCATGCAGCAATCTGCCGCTGTATTGCCCTCCGCTAAACACGTCAATGTAACGGAGCGGTTTTGCCAGTTGGTTAAAATCAGTCATCGTTAAACAGCGCCTCCAGTTCATCCAGTTGCGGTATGCCCGCTGACTGCACGGAAAGTTTTAATTCCAGCGCATTGAGATACAACGTCAATACTTTGAGCGACCCTGAATAAAGGCCGTTCTCAATCTGTGAAATCACTGTGCGGTGCACACCTGAATGTAAGGCTGCGGTGGCTTGCGTCCACCTTTTCGCTTTACGTTTTTCCTGGCACTTTATGCCGATATCTTGCATGCCGGGCAGCATACGCCTCCAGACGTTGTTATATAGCAACATTCATATGAAAAAGACCTCATTGTTATTATATAGCAACATTTTAAGATTGCGACAAACTTTTAAACAGCTTTCAACTACACTTGCCTGATTCAATTGAGTAAAGAGGTTTACATGACGCAATCACCTGACAGCAATCAAGCGTGGCTACTGGCATCGCGCCCGGATGGCGAACCGGTTAAAGAGAATTTTCAGCTTGTTGAACAACCTATTCCCTCCATTAAAACGGGTGAAATACTGCTCCGCACGGTTTACCTCTCACTGGATCCTTATATGCGAGGACGCATGGATGACAGTAAATCCTATGCGCCTCCGGCACAACTCAATCAGCCGATGGTCGGTGGTACCGTCTCTCAGGTAGTTGAATCGCAGCATCCCGATTTTAAAACCGGGGATTGGGTGCTGGCTGGCAGTGGCTGGCAACGTTATGCCGTCTCGGATGGCAGCGGCGTGGCGAAAATCGGCGATCTGCCCCACCCATCCTGGGCGCTGGGTATTCTGGGAATGCCCGGCTTCACCGCTTACATGGGGCTGATGGATATTGGGCAGCCAAAAGCAGGCGAAACCCTGGTGGTCGCCGCCGCGACGGGCCCGGTGGGTGCCACGGTCGGACAACTGGGTAAGCTAAAAGGCTGTCATGTGGTTGGCGTTGCCGGTGGTGAAGAGAAATGCCGCTACGCGATTGAAAAACTCGGGTTCTCTGCCTGTCTCGATCACCATCGCGAGGATTTTGCTGAACAGTTAGCGAATGCCTGCCCGGACGGGATTGACATCTATTTCGAGAACGTTGGCGGCAAAGTGTTTGATGCCGTATTCCCGCTGTTGAACACCGCCGCACGCGTACCGGTTTGTGGGCTGGTCTCAACCTATAATAGTGGCAAAACCCTTCCCGCTGGCCCTGACCGTACGCCACAAATCCTGAGTGGGATATTGAAGCGCCGAATCCGTATGCAGGGATTTATTATCTTCCAGGATTACGGTGATCGATATCCGCAATTCCTGCAGGCGATGACGCCGTTGGTCGAACAGCAGAAAATACATTATCGCGAGCACATGATTGATGGATTGGAAAACGCACCGCAGGCGTTCTTCGATATGCTGAAGGGCAAAAACTTTGGTAAAACCGTGGTCAAAGTGGCTGAAGAAGAGTGATGGGGGCCGGTTATTCTGAACATTCAATAACCGGCTTAATAGCGGCGCTATCGCTGTTTAACCTGCGGCAGCAAGAGTTCCGTCAAAATTTTATGACGCTGCGTTTTGGTCAGCCAAAACATGCGTGGAACCCATGCCGGACGCGGCTGAGCTACATAGAGATGCTGCATTTCATATAACCAGTTTGCGTTGTTCATTGTTCCCTCCTTTGTTAAGAAAAGTATGGAGGGATAAACACGGAACAAATAGTGAGAAGATTATAAAATTTGTTCCGGGTTTAATCAGTGATGGCGAAGCAATGGCGATTAGCGCCCTTTCTTCTTCCTGCCAGGCTGTGTGAAACGCTGACGACCTGCGGGTTTAGCCGCAGCTTTCTCTGGAATCTTTGCACCGTTCGATGCGACTTTTTTCGCCGCTGCTGCCGGTTTCTTTTTCGCCTGGCTTTGCTGCGTTTTTTGGTCTTCGGATGAAGAATCCTCGATCAAGTTAAACAACTCAATCAATTCGTCATCGGTTAAATCACGCCATTCGCCCAGCGGGATGCCTTTCAGGCTGACATTCATGATGCGGGTACGTTCAAGCTTTGTGACTTCGAAGCCAAAATGCTTGGTCATTCGGCGAATCTGGCGGTTTAGCCCCTGAACCAGGATGATACGAAACACAAAGGTCGACTCTTTCTTCACTTTGCATTTTTTGGTCACGGTACCCAGCATCGGCACACCCGCCGCCATTCCGGCGATAAACTCGTCGGTGATCGGCTTATCCACGGTCACCACATACTCTTTCTCGTGGTTGTTACCGGCGCGCAGGATCTTATTGACCAGGTCACCGTGGTTGGTGAGGAAAATCAGACCTTGTGAGTCTTTATCCAGACGGCCGATCGGGAACACGCGTTTACTATGGTTAACAAAATCACCGATGTTATCGCGCTCCCCCTCTTCCATCGTGGTAATAATGCCCACGGGCTTGTTGAGCGCAATCAGCACTAAATCTTCTTCGTTACGCGGCTCGATCAACTGCCCATTCACTTTCACTTCATCCCCGGCAAAGACCTGTGCGCCAACGGTCGCGCGCTTGCCGTTAATAAAAACGTTGCCTTGTTCGATGTAACGATCGGCATCACGTCGTGAGCAGATTCCGCTCTCGCTAATGTATTTGTTCAGGCGCGTGGATGAGTTGGGCAGCATGGTTCCTCCGAAAAAAAACGGACTATACAACAACCTTAGACGTTGTGTAAGACACGGTTAAACATCATTGTTCCAGCTTGCAACCCCATCACCGTTTGGTAACAGCACAATAACATTGTGGTTGTTCCTCAGGAATCGATCAGCGACAATCGCCATCCATCGCGTTTTCTTATGACAGAGTATGACCTTCATGACACACCTGCGTCGCGCCAGCTGGATAACATCGCTGCGGACTTTCCTTGCCCGTCTTTGGCCGCATCCGTTGCCGGTCGCCAAAAAGCAGAGAGTGATGGCCAGCATCGGTGCGGGCCTCGGCCTGATGATCACCAGCCTGACCAGCCATTGGCTGCTTGGTGAGGTCAACTTATGGTTTGTGGCACCGATGGGGGCGTCTGCAGTGCTGCTTTTCGGCTTACCCAATAGCCCGTTGGCGCAGCCCTGGTCAATTGTTGGCGGGAATCTGGTCGCAGGCGTGGTAGGCGTGACAACCGCGAAGTATGTGCCTTATCCCGCCGTCGCGTGCGGCATTGCGGCTTGTCTGGCGATTGCCGTGATGTTTCAGCTGCGCTGCTTGCATCCTCCTAGCGGTGCGGTGGCGCTGACAGCGATTCTGGGTGGCGGTGGCGTTCAGCAACTGGGATATCAGTTTATTCTCTCCCCCGTGCTGCTGAATTCCGTGTGTCTTGCTGTATTGGCAATCATTTTTAATAATCTTGCGGGTCGCCGCTACCCGCACCCGCTGGCTGCAAACGAACCTAAAACGAATTCAGTGGCGCTTGAAGTGCCAATCACTCGCGATGATTTGCATCAGGCACTCGAGAACGGCCAGCTTCTCGACATTGACGAGGATGATTTGCAGCAGTTGTTACAGCGCGCTGAAGAGATTGCACGTCGCCGGCAACAGTTACCGCCACAGCCCCTGAAGCGCGCCAGTTAAATCGCAGGCGATATGAGTCTCGCCTGCTGACCGCATTAACACAGACCT
Organism: Pantoea sp. BL1; assembly: GCF_000963985.1. Taxonomy (NCBI): domain Bacteria; kingdom Pseudomonadati; phylum Pseudomonadota; class Gammaproteobacteria; order Enterobacterales; family Erwiniaceae; genus Pantoea; species Pantoea sp. BL1. The sequence continues at coordinate 170,064 of NZ_JZRH01000030.1, forward strand.
CGGCTTATCTCCCCGCCGAAGCCGTGAATCCTTACACCATTATCATCCACTTCGACCACCGCAAAGGGCACTTCGCTTGGACCATCGAGCATGCCCTTCATGGTATAAAACCCTGCTTGACCGATGTATGCAGCGTTGCCGCGGTGGTCATGTCCTGAAAAGCAAAATTGTATGTTGTAACTAGATAGAAGATCCACCAGCACACTGGCGTTCATCAGTATATGCGAGGTGTGAGGCGCCAGCGGGTAATGACCAAACACCCCCACTTTCTCACCCCGTTGCTGAGCTTCAATCAATTGCTGTTCAATCCAGTTCAGCTGCTGCTGCCCTACGGCACCGTTCCATGGCTGAGCCTGCGGCTGTCGCTGCGCCTTTAATTCCGCCAGCAGGTTCTCCGCCTGGTAGTAGTCGTCACCATTCTGCGCATTGCAGTACAAACTGACATCGTTACCGTCATAAACGATGAACCGCCACCCCGCTAAACGAAACGCGTAATAACTTTTGGGGAGTGCCGCACGATTATTCAGATGCTGAGCGAGGGTTTGCGCATCGTGGTTCCCCAACACCACCGCATGCGGATGCACCAACTGGTCATACAGCGGCAGAATGGCGGCATAGCTGGCCCAATCGCGGTCAACCAAATCCCCCAGCGTGACAACAAAATCCAGCGACTGCTGATTCAGGGCTTCAATTGCCTGCGGTAACTTATCAAGAGCATGACGGTAGTAGAGGTTATTTTCGATATTAGCTTCGACATCGGCATACTGCGGGTCAGCAATCACACCGAAACGCAGCACGTTATCTCTCATCGCAGGACGTAAATCAGGCAAAGCATAAAGCTCGGCCACATCGCCGAGGAGTTCTCGCTGCAAGAATGTCAATGGATGCGGATGAGTCACGGAAAACACTCCTTAGCGAATACCAGCACGCATGAACGACTGAATAAACTGGCGCTGGAAAATCAGGAACAGCACCAGTAACGGCAAGGTGGTCATCAAGGTAGCGGCACCAATGAGCGCCCACTGTACGCCCTGCTCTGGCGCCGAGAACAATTGCAATCCGACGGTGAGCGGTCTCACGTTGACGGAATCGGTAATCACCAGCGGCCACAGGAAATCATTCCAGTGGAAGCTAATCGACACCAGGGCAAAAGCGATGTAGATCGGCCGGGCTAGCGGGATGTAGATCTTACGTAAGATATAAAAACGGCTGGCGCCCTCGACAATAGCGGCCTCTTCCAGCACCAGCGGGATGCTTTTAAACGTCTGACGCAGCAGAAAAATGGCAAAAGCAGAGGCGAAATACGGCAATGCTATCCCCGTTAAGGTATCGCGCAGCCCAAACGCACCGATGGTTTTGTAATTGTTCAAAATCAAAACATCCGGGCTAATCATCAATTGCAGCAGGATCAGCGCGAAGATAACCCCTGAGAATTTCATTTTGAAACGCACCAGCGCATAGGCCGCCATGGTCGCTAAAATCAACTGCACCACCACAATCATCAGCACCAGCAACGTGGTATTGAGGAAGTAGCGGGCAAAAGGCGCGGCATGCCAGGCCTTGATAAAATTATCGAAGGTCAGCGGCGAGAAAAGCGAAAAACTGGCCTGATCGGATGCGGGATGGATCGCCACCCACAGTGCCACCAGAATCGGCAGCAGCCAGAGCAGCGCCGCCAGCCAGATGATGAGATTGAGGCACCAGCCAGCCAACGAGTTTGTCTTATTCATTGATAATGGGCTCGCTTGTCCAGCAACGTAAATTTGATCAGCGCAATCGCCGCGAGGATCACCAACAACACCACGGTCATGGCCGCAGCAGCAGGCATATCCCAGAAACTGAATGCGGTGCGATAGATATAGAACAACAGCAGACTACTACTGTTGTTGGGGCCTCCGTTGGTCATGGCAATCACCTGATCGACAATGCGGAAGGCGTTCATCGAAGCATTGATCAACACAAATAGCGTCGTTGGCATCAACAGCGGCCATTGCACACGACGGAAAAAGTAGCCGCGTGAAGCCCCTTCAATCGCTGCCGCTTCATTGAGGCGGGGATCGATCTGCTGCAAGGCAGCCAGATAGAAGATCATAAAGAAGCCCGCTTCACGCCAGACAGAAACCGCCATCAGGCAATAGAGGGATGTGCCCGGCTCACCGAGCCAGTTCACAGCAGGCAGCGAGAACAGCGCCAGCAACTTATTCAACAGCCCCAGCTGCGGAGTGTAGAAAAACAGCCACAGATTGGCGATGGCAATCATGGGGAGCAATGATGGGATAAAAAACGCCGCGCGGACCAGCGAATTCGCTGCCAATCGTCGGTTCACGGCCAGCGCCATCATCAAAGCCAGCGTGACGGCCATTGGAATGGTGATCAGTGCATACAACACGTTGTTCCAGAGCGATTGGATGAAAATATCGTCATCCAACAACGCCATGTAATTATCCAGCCCAACAAAGTGGGCCGGATGATTATTACGGGAAGCGCTGAACAGACTCTCCCAGATCGTCGCCACCGCGGGATAATGCGTAAACAGCAGTAAAAAACTGAGTGCTGGCAAAATCAGCAGGTAACCATAAAGCTGCGTCGACCAGAATGCGGGACGCCGCTGCGGCGTACTGGCAATTATCGTGCTCATCGCGCTTCCGTTACTGGTAGGACTTTAACAGACGATCCGCTTGCTTCTGCGCACCCTCAAGCGCTTCTGCCGGGGTTTTTGCCTGGGTCACCGCAGCTTCGACAGCATGGTTCAACGCATCCTGAATCTGTACGCTGTTGTAGGTCGAGAGTTCTGGCTGGGCATACTTCAACTGCTCACGGGCGACCAGCGCCTGAGGGACCTCTTTCACGTAGTCTTTCATCACCGTGGTATCCCATGCCGCTGGAGACGTCGCCACATAGCCGGTCGCGATACTCCAGCGCGCGGCCTGCTCCGGTGACGTCACCCAGCGGATAAATTCCATCGCGGCTTTTTGCTGCTCCGGTGAAGCATTTTTGAAGACATAGAGGTTACCGCCGCCCGTTGGGCTGCCACGCTGAGTCTTCTCTGGCAGCATTGCCACACCAAACGGGAATTTGGCGTTATCGCGCACGTTGGTCAGATTACCGGTGGTGGTCACCATCATGGCGGTTTTACCGCTGATAAAGTCCTGTGGTGTGGTACCCCAGGCGATAGCGCCTTTCGGTGACACTTCTTCTTTCTGCCCAAGATCGGTCAGCCATTGCAGTGTCTCAACGTTACCTGGCGTGTTGAAATGCACGGCCGTGCCTTTACCGTTATCCAGACGGCCGCCATTGGTGGCAGACAATCCCTGGAAGTTCCAGTAGCCGTTAGGTGTTGAGGGAATCTCAATCCCCCACTGGCTGACACCATTGGCATCTTTGATGGTCAGTTTTTTACTGAACTCGACCACTTGCTGCCAGTTAGCCGGCGGCGTGTCGCCATTCAGCCCCGCTTTTTCGAATGCTTGTTTATTCCAGTACATCACCACCGTAGAGCGCTGGAACGGTACGCCCCACACTTTGCCGTCAATATGACGCAGGAAGGCAGGATAAAAGCCGTCGATCCATTTTTTGCCTTCATCACCTGTTGCCAGATCGCTGGCGGCGACAATCGCGCCCGCATCAATCAGGGAATAAGCCTCAATGTCACCAATGACCGCCAGCTGCGGTGCATTGCCACCACGGAACGCCGTCAGGGCTTTGGTGACTGTTGTCGCATAATCACCGGTGTACACCGGCTGAATGCTCACTTCCGGATGCACTTTTTCGAAATCAGCCACCAGCGTGTCAACAGTGTGGCTGACTTTGCCACCGACCGCGATCGGATAGTACATCTGCAATTTAACCGGATCGGCGGCAAAAGCGGAAAGCGTAGTACAGAGCAGTAAAGCAGAGGCCAGGCGTGAGTAACGAATCGCAGACATGATTATCCCTTGGGCGAAAAACAACGGTTAAACAGCGTATTTTTTCTGTGAAACAAACATCTGTTGCTCGGCAGACAAACAGCGCTTGCCGGTCGTGGTGGAGAACAGATATTGACGGGTTGCGGACCACTGCAAGCCGACCTGGCTGTCCTCGGCAAAATGCTGCATGCCGGGCACTTTCACGGTGATGGCATCGGCCAGGCCCGCGAGTTGGCACACCAGCAAGGTATCAGCACCCATGTATTCGTAGCTGATTGCCCGGGCTTTAAGCGCCGCATGTTCAGGTGAAATCAGCTGAATATCTTCCGCTCGTAAACCGAGACTCAATGCCACCTCATCGCAATGCTCAACCACCGGCGCCTGTAAGTGGCTCAGGTAATGACGGTTCTCTTTGTTGTGCAACGGCAGGATATTCATGGGTGGCGCGCCGATAAACTGCGCGGCAAAAACCGTGGCGGGGTTGTTATAGAGATCGTTCGGTGTGCCTTGCTGCTCGATATGACCGTCATTCAGCAAAATAATACTGTCCGCCATGCTCATCGCTTCGGTCTGATCGTGCGTGACATACAGCATGGTGAGCCCCAGTTTCTTCTGTAAGGCACGAATCTCACGTCGCATGCTTTGGCGCAGTTTGGCATCAAGGTTGGACAGAGGTTCATCCATCAAACACAGGTTGTTATTCGCGATAACCGCCCTTCCCAACGCCACACGTTGCTGTTGGCCCCCCGAGAGCTGAGATGGCAGGCGATCGAGCAACTTATCCAGTTCCATCAGCTTGCTGACGTCATCCAGTCGGCTCGCAAATGTCTGCTTGTCTTCCCCACGCGCTTTTAAGCCAAACAGCAGATTCTCGCGGACATTCAGATGTGGAAAAAGCGCATAGGATTGAAAAACCATCGAGAGTTTGCGCTGCGAGGGTGGCAAATGGGTGATATCAGCGTGTTTAAAGTGGATCTCGCCGCGATCGGCGGTTTCCAGCCCGGCAATGGTGCGCAGTAGTGTGGATTTTCCACAGCCTGATGGCCCAAGCAGCGCAACAAAGCTCCCTTCTGCGGCATCAAAGGTAATGTCATTGAGGGCAATTTTTTCCCCCCAGGCTTTAGTGATGTGATGTAGCGAAAGGTGGCTCATGCATCCGCAGTCCTGAAAACAGAATGGCGGTAAGCTAGCTCAGGGAAATGAAGGATTTATGTTGCTGGGGTGACGGTTGGGTGACTGAAATAAATCTCAGATAACATGACAGTAAAGGAGTGTTAGCTGAGAATGGGCGTAATAGTATGCGCAGTAAGAAAATTGGAGGGTGATAAAAGAGCGACACCGCGTGGTGCCGCCATGAAATAATACCCTACTGCGACATACTCAAAATCGTCCGAATATTTTGTGCTGTCGTCGCCACAATATCGATGGCACCCGTGCGCAATGCACCGAGAATGGCCATGGCTTTGGTATTTTCTGAAGCAATAGCGATCACGCAGGGGATCTTACGTAACTCTTCGATGCTGAGGCCAATTACACGGTCATTCATCACCGTATCCACGTGTTGCCCCTGGGCATTGAAGAAGTCGTAACCCGCAACATCCCCGGTGACGCCCTGATTCACGTGCGCATCAATGATCTCATGCGGCGTAAACCAGCCGAGTTTCACCATATAGCTGTTTTCATTCATATCACCGATGCCCACTATCGCCACATCGGCCTTACGCGCCCGGTCCAGCGTCTCTTTGATGGTGCCGTTTTGCATAAAGGCGTCACGGAGTGCGCGGTTCTCAACATAGGCCGGGGCATACAGGGTTTCGCTGATACCGCCAAACTTCTTAGCCAGACGACGGCTGATATGATCGGCGTTAATCGCATCACCGGGACGATGTGTCCCACCGATACTACTGATAAACAGACAATTACGCGTCGGCACCTGACCGGGATAATCGGCAACCGCGGCGACGTTGCGCCCTTGACCCACAGCGACAATCGCATTGTCTTTTAATGATTGCGCAAGATGGGCTGAAACTAACGCCGCCACCTGACGACGCTGCTCTTCATCGTCCGGCGAATCCAGGGCAATCAGCGCACGTTGTAGTTGGGGGAAACGGCTTTGCAGTTGTTGTTCAAGGCGCGTACTGAACACCGGATGGTAGCGCACATTAATTTCGACGATGCCCTCTTCACGCGCACGTTTGAGCAGTCGGCCAACCTTAATGCGGGATATCCCAAACTTACGCGCAATCTCCTCCTGGGTGATTTCGTCCTGATAATAGGCCACCGCAATTTCTGTCAGCAGCTCGGAGTCCTGAGAAAGCGTGTTTTTTTCCATCCGTTACCTGTCTTGTATCGTGACACCTGATTTAAGGAAGGAGTTATATCATTGATACGACTCGCTTCGCCAGACAGCAGCAAGGCGAGTCGCAGGTTGCATCACGCTTAACGCTTAATGGCGTCGATTTTCAGCATGCGGGCAATGACGATATCCAGCTCTTTCTGATCGAAGATCTGCTTCCAGTCTGGCTTAACAATCTTCTCGCGACCGTATTCCATGGCGATCATGCAGGCATCAGAGAACGGGTTGGTGGCGCGGAAGGCCACGGCCAGTGCGATCTGAATATGACCATACAGCATCGCTTTGGCGGCTTCTTCCGGCACGCCGCTGTGCTTGACGGTCTCATCCAGCGCTTCTTTCATAAAAGCACCCACCATGCAGGCCACGGTTTCCACCAGCGTTGGCTCCAGATAGGCCAGCTGCGTCACCGTGACCCAATGCACTTCCTCTACCGGACCGTACATCACACTGATGACTTTGCTCAGTTGGGCTTTCTGCGCATCGGAGCCGGTTTCATACGAAGCCGCGACGTGCTGTACAGCCGCGATGCCACCGAAGGCATCCGCGTGCTCTTCTTTGGTGTAGCGCTCCAGGAACACTGACGGATGGCAAGGGTGCGCCACCGCATATTCGATGCCGTCACGATGCGCGATCAGGTTTGCGTAAGCCGCAGCCGGGTCCAGCGTCAGCAGGATCGCACCGGCCTTCATCTGCGGCACCACGCCCTCAGACACTTTGCCCAGAACGATATCCGGTACGGCCAGAATCACTACGTCACTGACCGGCACAACGGAAGCAGCATCAGACAACTCACGGCCTTGCGCCGTCACTTGTTCCTGCGCCTTCGGTGAGTTCTCAACGTAAAACACCTGGTAATCGCTTTTCTGGAAGTTGGCAGAAATGCGCATACCCATTTTGCCGCCTGCGCCAATTACAGTGATGGTTTTCAATGCATTGCTCATTTGTATAACTCCTGATCTTGTTTACTACGTAAGAATTCAACGGTGCGGCGCGTCCATTCGGCTTCGCGCTCGCAGGTCAGCACGGCATCGTCCTGCCACGGCAACCAGTGTTCAACGATTTGATTAATCTCTCTTTCTGCCGGGCGCACACTGGCGATCATCCGGTCATAGTCCAGCAGGCCCTCGCCCATCAGGCAGCCGGCAAAGGTAAAGCCGACCCAGCCATCACGACGCGTAAAGGCAAAATCTTTGATGTGCAGGTTACCGACGCGCGCCGCCGTATTGGCGATCACCTGTTCAGGCAATTCCAGCCCTGCTACGCAGTTAGCGGGATCGAGACACACACATAACCACGGCGAGAGGAACTTATTGATAACCGACATCATCGCGCCGCTGTTGACCTGCTCATACGTCTCCAGACACAGACGTACCTGCTGGCGAGCGAAATCAGGCAGCACCGCAGCAATCAGTTCTGCGGCTTCATCCAGGGAAGGACGGTGATCGGCGGTGTAGAACATTGAACGCACGACATGGGCATCGAGAATATTCGCCATATGCAGATAGCGGCGCAGGTGCGCAGTGCCTAAGCCACGTGTGCCTAGCTCCAGCGTAATTCCCAGCTTGTCGGCCAGTTGGCGAAGGTCCTGCAACTGCTCATCTGACCAACTTTCAATCGCCGGATAATCACAAATCTGGAATACCGAGATATCCAGTTCAGCGGTCTGCTGCAGCATCTGCTCCAGCGACAGCGGGTTGGGCACTTTGCTGGACATGCGCCAGAAAAAGGCATAAGTACTGAGTCCGATACGGCTCATTAACGGATCTCCTTCGCCAGCACGCTGGCCTCTTCAATGATTTGCGCCAGTGCATTCGGGTCGTGGGCAAAACGGCCCAGGAACAGACCATGAACGTCAGTCCCCAGACGCTGAATCAGCCCCGGCCCGGCGCTGCCACCATAAATAATTTTCAAGGTGATACCCTCCGGCGTTTTCAGCTGTTGCAGGCCTGAACAGACCGCGCGGATATAGCTATCCGGTGCAGGTTGTGGCGCACCAATCGCCCACTGCGGCTCATAGGCAAAAAACACCTCGCCTTTTAGACCTTGTTGCACTGCATCAGCCAATGCCTCCGCCAGTTGCTGTTCGCACAGTGCGATAGCCTGATCCGGCCCGGCCTGCTGCTCTTCGCCGATACACAGCACCGGTGTTAATCCGTGTCGCAGCGACATCGCCACTTTGGCAGCAATCTGCGCTTTGTCTTCATGGAAGTGGCGACGACGCTCAGCGTGACCGATTTCGGCCAGTGAGCAACCGAGTTCCTGCAACATGCTGGCGCTGACCTCACCGGTCCAGGCGCCGTTCTCAGCCTGACACACATCCTGGCCGCCAAAGCGCACCGGTGTTTTTGCGAAAATGTCAGCCACAGCGGGAATAGCCGGATAAGCGGGCAGTACAAACAACCCAACATCACCGTTTTTCACCGCCGGCAACTGTGCCAATCCGGCGACTTTGCGGCACCAGTCCAGTGTCTGCTGGTAACCGAAATACATTTTCAGGCTGACGCCGAGCCAGATTTTGGGCTGAGACATCATTACGCTCCTTGCTGAGAGGCTTTGTGTTCTTTTAGCAGATCGCCAACGGTATTGACGATCATCGCCAGTGAAATCGCACCCGCATCTGGCGTACCGACACTTTTCTCGGCTAGCGGACGCGCACGACCCATTTTCGGCACCAGCTGAGCGGTGTCTTGTGCGGCCTTATCGGCCACCTGCGCCGCCGCCAACCAGGCATCGGTCAGTGAAGCACCCTCTGCGACTGCAGCGTTAAGGCTGTCGCTAAACGGCACCAACACATCGACCATGGTTTTGTCGCCTACCTTCGCTTTGCCAAAGTGCATAATGCCCTCTTTAGCTTCACGTACACCGGTTGCGACGCGTTGCGCATTCGGTGACTGCTGATCGCCAATGGCCGTCCCCAGCGCCGTGAGTGCGACGCCCCACAGTGCACCCGACGTGCCCCCGGCTTTATCTGCCCAGGCATCCGCAGCGCGGCACAACAGGCTGCCTGCACCTGCGCCGCGCGTCGCCACTTCACGCGCTTTCTCTACCGCGCCCAGCACGCCACGTTCCATACCGATACCATGGTCACCGTCACCGGCCACGGCATCGATATCGCCTAATTTTTCCGCGTTACGCTGTAACAAATCGGCCACTGATTCCAGAATATGTAACACGCGCTGTGCGCTCTGCTGTGACTCTGCAGAAGCCTGCGGCAGTGCTTCTTCCGTGCTCTCTTCACGCTCTTCGGCACTCAACGGTTCCGCGATCAACACGCTACCTTTGCGATAGGCGGGTGCGTTTGCTGGGGCACACCACAGCGTCTCCAGCTCATCATCCAACCACATCAGCGTCAGCGATGCGCCCGCCATATTAAAGCTGGTGACAAACTCGCCGACATCCGGCTGAATCACCTGCAATCCTGCGGCGGCCAGCAGTTGTGCCACGCGGCGATACACCACGAACAACTCTTCATACTTTACGGAACCCAAACCATTGAGGATCACCGCAACGCGCTGCCCCTCAATCTGCCTGACATCGGAAGGCACTTCGCTCAGCAGACGTTCAACAAACAGCTCGGCCAGTTCGTCGGCACTGGGCACATCGGTTTCACTGATGCCCGGCTCACCGTGGATGCCGAGCCCCAGCGCCATGCGCCCTTTTTCAACTTCAAACAGTGGATGGGTGGCCCCCGGCAAGGTACATCCGCCAAATGCCACACCGAAAGTTCGCGTACGATCGTTAGCATGCTGTGACTTCTTAAGCACGGTGGCTAAATCATCGCCCGCTTCCGCCGCTGCACACGCCGCTTTAAACACACATAAATCACCCGCCACACCACGGCGCTTTGCCCGTTCGTCTTTACTGGCGCTGGAGATATCATCCGTCACCGCCAGAATTTCACAGGCAATGCCCTCGGCGCGCAGGCGTTCGCAAGCCTGGCCGAAGTGCAGTACATCGCCCGCATAGTTTCCGAACATCAGCAACACGCCCGCGCCGTTATGCGCCGCTCTGGCCACGTTGTAGATCTGCTGAGCAGACGGCGAAGCAAACAGGTTCCCCATAGCTGCGCCGTGTGCCAGACCTTGTCCAACCAACCCGGCGAAGGCCGGATAATGACCGGAACCGCCGCCCACAATCACCGCAACCGTATTAGGTTGGCTGCGCGTGCTGCGCACCACACCACCGGTGACCTGACGAACTTTATCGGCGTTGGCGGCGACAAAGCCTTCAATGAGTTCAGCAGCAAAGGCTGAAGGTTGGTTAAACAGGTACGTCATTTTAGTGCTCCTGTGCGATAGAGGTCGGCTGAGACTGCGGGCGCTGGCGATTCAATAACAGCATAAGGACGGCTGACAGCAGCATGAAGCCACCGACCACGAACATCGGTAACACATAGCTGTTGGTGGCGTCATGCAGTGCGCCAGTGATGTAGCCCGCGGAGAAGCCCGCCACGTTTCCTAAGGTGTTGATAAGTGCGATAGCCGCTGCGGCTGACGCGCCGGTCAGGAACTGCGTTGGCAGCGTCCAGAAGTTAGGCAAGGCAGCAAAGATGGAGCTGGCCGTAATCGCGATCACCATGATGGTGGTGAACGGTGAATCCATATACAGCGCCAGTGGCACGCTGATACCACCGGCCAGCGCTGGAATCGCGATGTGCCAGGTTTTGCAACCACGACGGGTGGCATCTTTTGACCAGAAGTACATCACCACGGCAGCAATCAGGTATGGCACACCGGTAATCAAGCCCTTCTGCATCACGTTAAAGGTGGTTCCGAACTGCTGCTGGAAGCCGCCGATAATGGTTGGCAGGAAGAAGGCCAGCGCATACAAACCATAGATAAAGCCGAAGTAGATCAGGCACAGCGTCCACACACGACCGTTGCCCATCACTGAACGCAGGCTGTGTTTCTTATGGCCCTGCTTCTGCTGATGCTCCGCTTCCAGCTCGTTGGTCAGCCAGGTCTTCTCATCTGCGGTTAACCACTTCGCCTGACGCGGTGAATCCACCAGCCAGAACAGCGCCACGATACCGATCAGAATCGCCGGGATGGAAACACCCAGAAACATCACGCGCCAGCCATCCAGACCAAACAGACCGTGTTGCTCAATCAAGCCTGCCGCCAGAGGCGCACCGAATACCACGGTCAGCGGCTGTGCCAGATAGAACAAGGACAGGATTTTGCTGCGATGACGTCCCGGTACCCACATGCTCAGATAAAGAATCGCGCCCGGGAAGAAGCCCGCTTCAGCAATACCCAGCAGCAGGCGCAGCGTATAGAGGCCTTCGACACTGCTCACCCAGGTGAACAGCAGCGAGACAATACCCCAGCTGATCATGATGCGTGCCAGCCAGCGACGTGCGCCGAACTTATGCAACGCCAGGTTGCTCGGCACTTCCAGCAGGATATAACCGATAAAAAAGATGCCGGATGCCAGACCAAACTGCACACCTGTCAGACCGAGGTCCTGAGTCATGCCATTGGGGCCAGCAAAAGAAATTGCGGTGCGGTCAAGGAAGTTAATAAAGAACATCAGTGCCACGAAAGGCACCAGACGCCAGGAGATTTTGCTGATAGCGGATTTCTCAATCGCCGTCATGTTTTGCTGACTCATAACGCACCTCCGTGACGTGCGTGGTTAAAACGGTTGTTTGGTGTTGACCAGACGCCAAAAGAGCGCTGGCTGCAGGTGTACTGAGAGGTACGGTGTAAATGACACATGTTCGAGTCCTCAAGGGGTCTTCTTGTACATTGGTATCGTTATGCGAACAAATGAACACTACACGTATAAATGCTCATCTCTCAACTGCAATGATTGAAAATGTGAGCCTGCTCATGAGATTTGATTTTGGCCCTGAATCGGAAAAATACGCAGAAATGCGGTGCAATCCGCGTGGCATCAGCCCCTGCCACGGGGTTCATCACCCAAACAGCACGCAAAACATATGAACAACCATTGAACATATGATTGTATTTATGGCAGGCTGTCAGTGAACATCTTCTCGCCTACGTAACAAACGTTCAGGCGTCAGAACAAAACCCTGCTGGAGAATGACGATGAAAACAATCGCAATCGGCGCCGATGATGCGGCTATCGAATTGAAAAACATCATTAAAAAACTGCTTGAAGAGAAAGATTATCAGGTGACGGATTACACCAATGACGCGCAAAACGACCGTCCAATGTATCCGGATGTGGCTTTTGCACTGGCGACGGCTATCCAGAAGAATGAATTTGAACGCGGAATTCTGCTATGCGGTACCGGTATCGGCGTAGCAATCGTGGCAAATAAAGTGGAAGGCGTACGTGCGGCACAGTGTCATGACACTTTCTCCGCCGAACGCGCGCGTAAAAGCAACAATGCCCAGATTATGACCATGGGTGCACGCGTTATCGGACCTGAACTGGCGAAAAATATCGTCAATGCCTGGCTGGCCTCCGAGTTTGAAGGTGGCGGCTCCACCGCCAAAGTCGAGAAGATCGGTTACTACGAACAAGTTTCACATACTAAATAATCACCGACTTCTTACCTCTGGAGAACCTTATGTCAACACGCCGGGAAAGAGCCAACGCCATCCGTGCTTTAAGCATGGATGGCGTTCAACAAGCCAAGTCAGGTCATCCGGGTGCCCCGATGGGCATGGCGGACATCGCCGAAGTTTTGTGGCTCGATTTTTTACAGCACAATCCAAACAATCCTAAGTGGGCTAACCGTGACCGCTTCGTCCTGTCGAATGGCCACGGCTCGATGCTGATCTACAGCCTGCTGCACCTGAGCGGATACGACCTGCCACTCAGCGAACTGAAGAATTTCCGCCAGCTGCATTCAAAAACCCCGGGTCATCCGGAATACGGCTATACGCCGGGCGTGGAAACCACCACCGGGCCGCTGGGTCAGGGGATTGCAAATGCGGTTGGCTTCGCGATTGCCGAGCGCACGCTGGCCGCGCAGTTTAACCGACCTGGTCACGACATCGTCGATCACCACACCTATGTGTTTATGGGTGACGGCTGCATGATGGAAGGGATTTCGCACGAAGTCTGCTCGATCGCCGGGACTCTGAAGCTGGGGAAACTGGTGGCCTTCTATGACGACAACGGTATTTCCATCGATGGTCATGTGGATGGCTGGTTCACGGATGATACCGCAGCACGCTTCGAAGCCTACGGCTGGCATGTGGTGCGCGGCGTAGATGGTCATGACGGCGAAGCCATCAAGAAAGCGGTTGAAGAAGCCAAAGCGGTTACAGACAAACCTTCCCTGCTGATGTGCAAAACCGTGATTGGTTTTGGCTCACCGAATAAAGCCGGTACCCATGATGTCCATGGCGCACCGTTAGGCGATGACGAAATTGCCCAGACCCGCCAACATCTGGGCTGGCACCACGCGCCGTTCGAAGTCCCTTCAGAAATCTATGCCCAGTGGGATGCGAAAGAAGCCGGTCAGGCGAAAGAGTCCGCGTGGGAGGCTAAAGTCGCGGCCTATGCCGAGGCTCACCCGGAGCTGGCGGCGGAATTTAACCGTCGTATCAATGATGCATTACCCGATAACTGGGAAGCCGAGTCGCAACAATTTATCCAGCATCTACAGGCTAATCCAGCGAAAATCGCCAGCCGTAAAGCGTCGCAGAATGCGATTGAAGCCTTTGGCAAGATCCTGCCGGAATATCTGGGGGGATCGGCGGATCTCGCGCCCAGCAACCTGACCATGTGGTCGGGTTCTAAACCCATCAATGAAGATCCTGCCGGTAACTACATTCATTACGGCGTACGCGAATTCGGTATGACCGCCATCGCCAACGGCATCGCGCTGCACGGTGGTTTCCTGCCCTACACCGCAACTTTCCTGATGTTCGTGGAGTATGCACGTAACGCGGCACGTATGGCGGCGTTGATGAAAGTGCGTCAGATTATGGTCTACACCCATGACTCAATCGGCTTGGGCGAAGATGGACCAACGCACCAGCCAGTAGAACAGATGGCCAGCCTGCGCGTGACGCCCAATATGAGTCTGTGGCGTCCGTGTGATCAGGTTGAGTCTGCCGTGGCCTGGAAATACGCTATCGAGCGTGTCAACGGCCCTACCGCGCTGATCTTCTCGCGTCAGAATCTGGCGCAGCAGGATCGCAGCGCGGAGCAACTGGCCAACGTAGTGCGCGGTGGTTATGTGCTGAAAGACAGCGAAGGCACGCCAGAGCTGATCCTGATCGCCACCGGTTCAGAAGTCGAACTGGCCGTTGCCGCCTACGAGCAACTTACCCAGGAAGGCCGCAAAGTACGTGTGGTGTCGATGCCCTCTACCGATGCTTTCGACAAGCAGGATGCAGCCTACCGTGAATCAGTATTGCCAAAAGCGGTGGCAGCGCGTGTGGCCATCGAAGCGGGTATCGCAGATTACTGGTTCAAATATACTGGCCTGAATGGCGCTATCGTGGGCATGACCACCTTCGGTGAGTCTGCTCCAGCAGAGCTGCTGTTCAAAGCGTTTGGTTTCACCGTTGAAAACGTGGTGAACACCGCGAAATCTCTTCTGTAACCAGCGGTCGCCGCCTTGGCGGCCCTACAGATGCCGATACCGGGTGCGCATTGCGCACCTGTTTTTTATGCGCACTTTTCGCCACTCACATCAATACGCGAATAAACCTCGTTTAGAATGTCCTTGCACAAAATTGCGCTAAATCAATCTCCCCTTAAGTAACCTGCAAATCCGCTGGTCAGTCAGCAAAATCAAGCCTAGCTTAAAGATGCATTTAAAATACAACTTATACGCAAGGTGTGATTATGTTCTGTGTGCAATGTGAGCAAACCATTCGAACTCCCGTGGCTAACGGCTGTTCTTACGCGCAGGGAATGTGCGGCAAGACCGCTGAAACTTCCGACTTACAGGATCTATTGATTGCAACGCTGCAAGGACTTTCTGCATGGGCCTGCAAAGCGCGCGAATATGACCTGATTGACCACGCGGTCGACAGCTTCGCCCCGCGCGCCTTCTTTTCCACCCTCACTAACGTCAACTTTGATCCGATCCGCATCGTCGGTTACGCGCGTGAAGCGATAGCCAAACGTGAAGCACTAAAAGCGCTGTGCCTGGCGCTCGATGCCCATGCGCAGGTCGAACATCCGATGGCCGACTTACAGCTGGTCAGTGACGACCTCGGCGATCTGCAAAGGCAAGCGGCGGCCTTTATCCCCAACCGCGATAAAGCTGCCATCGGTGACAACATTCTCGGCCTGCGCCTGCTTTGTCTCTATGGACTGAAGGGTGCAGCGGCGTACATGGAACACGCGCATGTCCTCGGTCAATATGACAACGCCATCTACGCACGTTATCACACCATCATGGCGTGGCTCGGCACCTGGCCAGCGGAGATGAATGCATTGCTTGAATGTGCGATGGATATCGGCCAGATGAATTTCAGCGTGATGCAAATCCTCGATGCAGGTGAAACCCATGCTTATGGCCATCCCACCCCCACTCAGGTCAACGTCAAAGCGGTCGCGGGTAAAAGCATCTTGATTTCCGGCCATGACCTGAAAGATCTCTATCACCTGCTGCAACAAACCGAGGGCACAGGCGTTAACGTCTACACCCATGGCGAGATGTTGCCTGCGCATGGCTATCCTGAACTGCGTAAATTCAAACACCTGGTGGGTAACTACGGCAGCGGCTGGCAGAACCAGCAGGTTGAATTCGCGCGCTTCCCTGGCCCTATTGTGATGACATCCAACTGCATCATCGATCCGCATGTTGGCTCGTATCAGGATCGTATCTGGACGCGCAGCATCGTTGGCTGGCCTGGCGTCAATCATCTGGAAGGTGACGATTTCAGCCCTGTGATTTCACAAGCCTTGCAGCTCAACGGTTTCCCTTACAGTGAGATTGAACATCTCATCACCGTGGGCTTTGGCCGACAAACACTGCTCGGCGCGGTCGACACGCTGATCGACCTCGTCAGCCGGGAAAAATTGCGCCACGTATTTTTAGTCGGTGGCTGCGACGGTGCACGCGGTGAACGCAATTACTTCACGGATTTTGCCACCCAGGTGCCGGCAGATTGCCTGATCTTAACGCTGGCTTGCGGGAAGTATCGCTTTAACAAACTCAATTTCGGTGACATTGAAGGCTTACCGCGTCTGGTGGATGCCGGACAATGCAACGATGCCTATTCAGCCATCATGTTGGCCGTAACCCTGGCAGAGAAACTGGGCTGCGGCGTCAATGAACTGCCACTCTCGTTAGTGCTGTCCTGGTTTGAACAAAAGGCGATTGTGATTCTGCTGACGTTGCTGTCTCTGGGTGTCACTAATATTGTCACCGGCCCCACTGCGCCCGGCTTCCTGACACCGGACTTGCTTGCCGTGTTGAATGAGAAATTTGGCCTGCGCCAGGTCACCACCGTTGAGCAAGATATGCAACAGATGCTGAGCGCATAGGAGACACCATGACCATGCCAACCCCACTGTGCCCATGGCGCATGCAAGTCCATCATATTTACCAGGAAACGCCTGATGTCTGGACGCTGTCGCTGATTTGCCATGATTACTATCCCTACCGCGCAGGCCAATACGCCCTCGTGAATATCGGTCATCAAAAGGAGACACTGCGCGCCTATACACTGTCGTCAACACCGGGCGTCAGCGAATACATCACACTGACCGTCAGACGTATTGAAAACGGCGCTGGGTCAAACTGGCTCACACAGCAGGTGAAACGCGGTGACTACCTGTGGCTATCGGATGCCCAGGGCACATTTACCTGTGACACCCTCGCCAGCAACAAACTGCTATTACTGGCAGCAGGTTGCGGCGTCACGCCGGTGATGTCGATGCGCCGTTGGCTGGCTGCTCATCGCCCTGACGTGGATGTGCAGGTGATCTACAGCGTGCGCTCACCGCAGGATGTGATTTTCGCAGATGAGTGGCAGAACTATCCCGTCACGCTGGTGGCGGAGAATCAGGCAAGCGCAGGATTTGCGGCTGGGCGCTTAACACAGGCGATGCTGAGTGCCGTCCCGGATCTTACCGCACGGACCCTCTTCTGCTGTGGTCCTGCACCCTATATGGAATGGGTAGAAAACACAGCGCGAGAAATGGGGGTTTTACACGTCTTTAAAGAGTCCTTCTTCACCCCTGCGGCGCCCGCGGCGAGTGAAGGCGTGAAGGTGAGCAAACTGTCTGAAGCGAAAACCTTCTTTGCAGCCCATGGCGACTCATTGTTGCAGGCGCTGGAAAGCAATCAGGTAGCTGTAAATGCCGCCTGTCGCGAAGGCGTGTGTGGCTGCTGCAAAACCCAGGTGCTTGCCGGTGAATACCGCGTCAGCAGTACGCTGACCCTAACCGAACAAGAGATTGCCGAGGGCTATGTGCTGGCCTGCTCTTGCCAGCCATTAAGTGATTTAGTGGTGGCATAAGAGGTAAAAAACGCGCTTCAATGGAAGGGCGTTTTTCTTACCTTTCCATTCCGTAACGCGTAAGCTATGTCTCTTTCTCAAGGAACTGGAGGAAACATGTCCACCCTACGTTTGCTGATCTCTGACTCACACGATCCTGGTTTAATCTCGCGGTGGAAGAGTGCATCTTCCGCCAGATGCCCACTACCCAGCGCGTGTTGTTTTTATGGCAAAACGCCGAAACGGTGGTCATTGGCCGCGCACAAAATCCGTGGAAAGAGTGCAATACGCGCAGGATGGCAGAAGATGGCATCAAACTGGCGCGACGTAGCAGCGGCGGCGGTGCGGTGTTTCATGATCTGGGCAACGCTTGTTTCACCTTTATGGCCGGCAAACCGGAGTACGATAAAACCGTCTCGACGGCGATTATTTTGCAGGCGATGGAAAAACTGGGCATGCACGCGGAAGCTTCTGGGCGCAATGATATTGTGGTCAACGTGCAGGGCGAAATGCGTAAGATTTCCGGTTCCGCCTATCGCGAAACCCCCGACCGCGGTTTTCACCACGGCACTTTCCTGATGAGCGCCGATCTATCACGTCTTGCTGATTACCTGAACCCGGACATCAAAAAACTTCAGGCCAAAGGGATCACGTCGGTGCGTTCACGCGTTGCCAATATCGCGGATTTTATCCCGGATATTAGTTTTACCGACGTGTGTCGCGAGGTGATTGCGGCCTACTTCACGCATTACCACGAAACCTGCGAGCCCGAATATATTTCACCTGAAGCGCTGCCAGACCTTCCCGGCTTTAAGGAGCAGTTTGCCCGACAGAGCAGCTGGGAGTGGAATTTTGGCCAGGCACCGGATTTCTCGCACCTGCTGCAGGAACGTTTTGTCTGGGGCGGCGTAGAAATGCACTTTGATGTTGAGCGTGGCACCATTACCCGCAGCCAGATTTTCACCGACAGCCTCAACCCCGCACCGTTAGAAACGCTGGCGATGAGGATACAAGGTGTGGTGTATCGCCCGGAATCCCTGCAGGCTGCCATGCAAGAACTGATTGCGGCGTTTCCGGAGCAACAGGAGGAACTCGACGAATTGGCCAGTTGGCTGGTGAACAGCATCAGATAAGATGGCGTTGCACCAGCGCCTCAATCAGTCCCTGCAGTTCCCTTACGCCATCCAGTTGCCGAATATCGCTACACACCACGGCATTTGAGATGGCGTCTGCCGCGCCCAGTAAGCCCCACAAGCTGGATTGCGGCAGCTTCGCCTCAGCAAACCACAGACGAAACTTCGCCATGAAATCGAGTTGGTATTTGCGCTTCACTTCGGCCAATTCGGGCGTGCTGTTGAGCGCTGACAGCACATCGGGGATCTCGCGCCCCTGCGTGAGTACACAGTTTACGTAGCAAGCCGCCACCGTGCTGGCACGCTCCGTCAGTTCGCTCCCCGCCTTTGCCATCGCCGCATCAATCACAGCGTTTTGCCGCACATCAAAGTCCTCATACAGCGCAGCGAGCAAACCATGGCGGGTACCAAAATGCTCATACACCACGGGCTTACTGACACCCGCTTCGACCGCCACCCGTCCTAAGGTCAGCGCATCACTGCCGTGCGAGCGCACCAGGTTCCACGCTGTGCTGATGAGCTGCTCGCGGCGTTCGTCAAAGGTCATACGCTGGCGCGTTGGTGAGTTCATGCAGGTTCCTTCAAAGTGAAAAGTCGCTGTCCCAACTGCCGGGCGAGCGCGTAATGCGCATCAGGATAACCCTCATCGGACGGCAACAACAGTTCGCTGGTGATCACGGGCGCGCCGCAGTAGCCGAAGATCCCCTCATCGATCTGATTGCGCATACTGCTGAAATAACCGCGTCGCAAATACGTGCGCGTATTCGCCGCCCCCAGCGCCAGCAGATGCACCTGAAGATGCCTCAACTTCTTTATCACCTTTTCACCGGTATCGTCATACGCCCAGCCTTGGGTAAATACGCGGTCAATCCATCCTTTCAATTGTGCCGGAAACGACCACCAGTAAATCGGATACACCAATACCAGCGCATCTGCATGGTTCAGACGTTGCTGTTCAGCCAACACATCCGCAGGTGAAACAGTGCCTGATTTGAACTGATCGAAATCCGCCTGGTTGAAGCGCGGGTCGAATTGCTCAGCGGCTAAATCGGCGATTTCAACACTGTGCAAACCACTCGCCGTGATACCTGCTGCAAGGTGTGTGACCACAGCGTGCGTATGCGAATGGCTGTCAGGATGGGCCGTAACGATAAGCGTATGCATGGGAATCATCTCCGAGATTGATTGACCTACCATTGGTAACTTACCAAAGGTAGGTTGTCAATGGCTTATATGTCATGCGACTTGAAGGTGGGATGCTCAATGGTTGAGCCAAGGGGTGATGACAAAGTTTGGGGTTGGCTGGAAGACTTGGTTGCGCAGGAGATGACGATTCCTGGGTGGGTTTGTCTGATTTGGCGAGTTTGGCTGATTGGGCTGATTGGGCTGATTGGGCTGATTGGGCGAGTTTGACGAGTTTGACGAGTTTGGCGAGTTTGGCG
>NZ_JZRH01000031.1:0-93783 GCF_000963985.1 Pantoea sp. BL1
AAGAGCGGTGCAATCAGCGCCTTAAGCTGCTGTTGCGAGGTGGCGTATATTACGCTTTCCTCCTTCAAAGTCAAACACTTTTTTCAGCGTTTTTCTCCGGCGGGATGAATTTCTTCACTCCCTGCTGAGCCGTCTGCGTTGCCGCTTTGCCGTCTCAGTGGTGGCGCATTATAGGGAGTTATTCGGAGCTGACAAGGGTTTATTGCAAAAAATTGACTGAGCGCTACTTTTTTAACCGAACAGGCTAAAAACAGACATTTCTCGATCAATAATCAGTCAAAAGCCCCCGTTAAGCGGCACAAATCAGCGTCACGCGTATAAGCACCAATGCTATTCTGTTAGTCCAACGCCGTTTTCTTTGTTGCAGACTGAACAATTATTAAAGAAGGACTTTCAATGATTCGCTCCGCGCGCAGTATGGCCGGCTTGCCCTGGATCGCCGCAATGGCGTTTTTCATGCAAGCCCTCGATGCCACCATCCTCAATACTGCGCTTCCTGCTATCGCCACCAGTCTCGACCGTTCCCCTCTTGCCATGCAATCTGCTGTGATCAGTTATACGCTCACTGTCGCCATGCTGATCCCGGTCAGCGGCTGGCTGGCCGATCGCTTCGGCACGCGCAAAGTCTTTATCGTGGCCGTTTCACTGTTTACGTTGGGGTCTTTAGCTTGTGCACTTTCGGGCTCGCTGACCATGCTGGTTATCTCGCGCATTATTCAGGGTGTTGGTGGCGCGATGATGATGCCGGTCGCGCGCCTGGCATTGTTGCGCGCTTATCCACGCAGTGAGTTGCTGCCGGTACTTAACTTTGTGACCATGCCGGGATTAGTCGGACCGATTCTGGGGCCGATGCTCGGTGGCCTGCTGGTCACCTACGCCAGCTGGCACTGGATATTCCTGATCAACATTCCCATCGGCATCGCGGGCATCTTCTATGCACGTAAATATATGCCGGACTTCACCACGCCTAAGCGCCGCTTTGATTTTGGCGGCTTCATTCTGTTTGGCTTAGGTCTGGTGCTGATATCCGTCGGTATCGAACTATTCGGAGAGCGTATCGTGTCGCCGTGGCAGGCGGTGCTGGTGCTGTTAGCCGGTGTCGCGTTATTGCTTTTATATATAGTGCATGCACGCCGCCATCCTGCACCGCTGATCAACTTACCGATGTTTAAGACCCGAACCTTCTCTGTCGGCATCATTGGTAATATCGCGGCACGTCTGGGCACGGGTTGTATTCCGTTCCTGATGCCATTGATGTTACAGGTGGGCTTTGGTTATCCCGCGCTGATAGCGGGTTGCATGATGGGGCCAACGGCGATTGGCTCGCTGCTGGCCAAATCCACCGTGACACAAGTGCTACGTCGCTTCGGTTATCGTAAAACGCTGGTCGGTATCACTATCATCATCGGCATTCTTGTCGCCAGCTTCTCACTGCAGACACCGGGTGAAAGTGTATTGATGCTGTTAGCCGCACTGTTTGTATTAGGTATGGCGATGTCGACACAATTCACCGCGATGAATACCATCACCCTGGCCGATTTGAATGATGAGAATGCCAGCGGTGGTAACAGCGTGCTGGCGGTAACGCAGCAGGTATCGATCAGCTTTGGCGTGGCCGTCAGTGCGGCGGTACTGCGTTTTTATCAGGATTTCGAGAGCACAACCGTGCAGCAATTCCACGCCACCTTCCTGACGATGGGCGTGATTACCGTGCTGTCCGCGTTTGCTTTCCTGATGTTGCGTCCCGGCGATGGCCGCAATCTGATCGCCAATCGTGAGAAAAAGAAGAAAACCGCTTAAACCGAACCCCGTTCCACCAGCTCCGGCGTCAGTACCAGCGTTTGCTGACTGGCGTCGGGATCGCTCATACGGTGAATCAGCGTATCAATCGCCAGTTCACCCAATTCATCTTTAGGCTGATGGACAGTGCTGAGCGGCGGCGTGAGATAACGCGCCAGTTCGATATTGTCATAGCCCATCACCGCAATATCTTGCGGCACGCGTAAACCAGCCTGGAATAGCGCGTGATAAACGCCCACCGCCATCGCATCATTACTGGTGAAAACCGCTTCAGGTAGCAACTCAAGGGTCAGTAGCTGGTTCATCGCATTAAACCCACCCTGAAATTCGAAATCACCGTCGACCACATAGCCGGGCAACACCGGTAATCCACTGTTGCTCATCGCTTTATGGAAACCTTCCAGACGCAAACGCGCCGGAGTTTTATCCTGCGGACCGGCAATACAGGCAATACGCGTGTATCCGCGATCGATCAGATGCTGCGTTGCCAGTTCGCCGCCTAGCAGCGCATTATCCTGAATGATGTCGCCACGACCTTCAAACGGCGCCCAGTCCATCATCACCATGGGTACGGACGGATAACGATTGAGGATCTCCGCAGAGGGAAGGTGCGTCTCGGTGCACATCATTAATAAGCCATCGACACGCTTTTGCATCAGCGTTTCGAGGCTGCGATTCATGCGTTCTTCATCGCCTTCGGTGTTACACAGAATGAGGCTGTAGCCGCGTTCGTAGCAGCTATTCTCCACGCCACGCACCACTTCGGAATAGAACGGGTTACTGCTGGCCGTCAGCAGCATACCGATGGTACGCGTCTGATTGATCTTCAAACTGCGCGCCAAAGCGGAAGGCGCGTAGTTCAGCTCACGGATTGCCTGATCCACTTTTTCCCGCACCTGTTCGCTCACAAAACGATTGTTATTGATGACGTGGGAAACAGTGGAGGTGGAGACGCCCGCCAGGCGGGCGACATCTTTCATGGTCGCCAAAGGCTTAACCCTGTTGCTGCAGGAAGTTATCGATCTCAGTGCGCCACGGCACTGAGGGCTGCGCCCCCGGACGCGTCACCGCAATCGCGGCGGCGGCATGGGCAAAACGCACGGCATCATGCATTGCGACACCTTCCAGACGCGCGGTAATAAAAGCACCGTTAAAAGTATCGCCTGCTGCGATGGTGTCGATAGCCTGCACGGTGAAGCCCGGAATACGCACGCCTGCGCCCTGCTCGCTCAACCACACACCACGACGACCTAAGGTAATCAAAACGGTAGAGATGCCTTTATCATGCAACGCCTGCGCCGCACGTGCCGCATCTTCATCACTTTTCACCGCGATGCCGGTCAGAATTTCGGCTTCGGTTTCGTTCGGTGTGATGATATCGATTAAGGCCAGCAGCTCATCAGACAAATGAGTGGCAGGCGCTGGATTCAGAATCACTTGCGTGGCATTGGCACGCGCAATCTTCGCTGCCGCCAACACGCTTTCCAGCGGCGATTCCAACTGCATCAGCAAGGCCTCAGCATCAGCAATCACTTGCTGATGGCGATCGACACAGTCTGGCGTCAGCGCCGCGTTAGCACCGGAATAAATGCCGATATTATTTTCACCTTCGCCATTCACGAAGATCATCGCCACGCCGGTGGCTTCGTCTGCCACGATTTCTACCGGAGCAGTATCAATACGGTCCTGCTGCAGCTGCTGGCGGATACGTTCGCCAATGTCATCTGCACCTACACAGGCAATAAAAGCGATATCCGCGCCAGCACGACCGGCCGCCACGGCCTGGTTAGCCCCTTTGCCACCAAAGGCAATCTGATACTGTTTGCCGATCACCGTTTCGCCCGGACGCGGAAAATGGGTGAGGTTCAGAATGTGGTCGGCATTGATGCTGCCAAGTACCGCCAGTTTTGCGCTTGTGTTCATAGGGAGTGATCCAGAAAGTTGCGCCACCAGGACGGTGGCGCGTTGCCATGCTTTTCTTTGTTTTTTTATTTGGTGACCAGCTTCAGGTCAACTGGATTAACCGACTGTACTTTTTCGCCTTTCAGCACTTTATCGGCAGTGTCCACACCAATCACGCCAATTTTATCAGGCATCTGCGCCACTGTGGCAGTCAGTTTACCGGCTTCTACTGCTTTCACACCGTCAGCGGTACCGTCAAAGCCCACCACCAGCACATCGGTTTTACCGGCAGTCTGCAGCGCACGCAGTGCGCCCAGCGCCATTTCGTCGTTCTGAGCAAATACCGCCTGTACATCCGGATGCGCCTGCAGCAGGTTCTGCATCACGTTCAGACCTTTAGTACGGTCGAAATCTGCTGGCTGGCTCGCCAGGATATTAAATTTGTGCGCATCAGCAGCCTGCTTGAAGCCTTCGCCACGCTCGCGCGCTGCGGAAGTCCCGGCAATACCCTGCAGCTCAATGATTTTTGCGCCATCGCCCAGTTTCTTCGCAATGAAGTCACCGGCCATTTTGCCGCCGAAGCGGTTGTCAGAAGCCACGTGGCTCACCACGGTGCCCTGTGCCGCCACGCGGTCCAGGGTGATCACCGGAATGTTGGCCTGGTTGGCCATCTTCACGGCGTTACCCACGGCATCAGAATCCGTTGGGTTAATCAGCATCAGCTTGGTGCCACGCACAGTCAGATCCTGTACGTTCGCCAGCTCTTTCGCCGGGTTATTCTGCGAATCCAGCACCACCAGGTTATAACCCAGTTTGTCGGCTTCTTTCTGTGCGCCATCTTTCAGAGACACAAAGAACGGATTATTCAGCGTTGATACAACCAGCGCAATGGTGTCCTTAGCCATCGCGCCAGCACTGAGGGTGGCGCCAAGGATGACGGCCAATGCAGTTAACTTTTTCATTTATAGAGTCCTGTGTGAAGGTCAGAGTTATTTGCTGCTTTTGTTATCCACCAGCACCGCCAGCAGAATGACAACGGCTTTAACAATCATTTGGTAGTAAGAAGATACGCCCATCAGATTCAGGCCGTTGTTCAGGAAACCCAGGATCAGCGCGCCAATCAGCGTGCCCATAATGCGACCTTTGCCGCCCGCCAGGCTGGTTCCGCCTAATACCACCGCCGCAATCGCATCCAGTTCATAACCGGTGCCTGCCGTCGGTTGCGCAGAGGAAAGACGCGCGACTTCGATGGTGCCCGCCAGCGCCGCCAACAGACCACACAGCGAATAGACGATGATTTTGACGCGGTTAACGTTGATACCTGACAGACGTGTCGCCGCTTCATTGCCGCCTAACGCATAGATGTAACGACCGAGGCGCGTGTGATGCAGCATGTACCACGCCAGCGCGAACACCACTGCCATCAGCCACACCGGCGTTGGGATGCCCAGCGGACGACCAATACCAAACCAGCCAAACAGATCGGCGTTATCACTAAAACCGGTATTGATCGGACTGCCGTTGGTGTACACCATGGTGACGCCGCGCAGCAGCAGCATCATGACCAGCGTGGCGATAAACGCCTGTACCTTGCCGCGCGCCACAATCACGCCAGTAATACCGCCAATTGCCGCACCCAGTGCCAGCGAAGCCGCTACTGCCACCAGCGCATTCACTTCCAAACCGACAATCGAAGCTGCGACCGCACCAGTGAGTGCCAGCAGTGAGCCCACCGACAGATCAATACCCGAAGTCAGAATCACCAGCGTCATGCCGACGGCCATGATGGCGTTAACCGAGGTCTGCTGCAGAATGTTGAACATGTTGGCAACGGTGAAGAAGTTCGGGCTTTGGCTCGCCACCACGGCAATCAGCACGATCAGCGCAATCAGCGATTTCTGCTCCAGCAGCCAGGCTTTGCTAAACCAGCGACGGCTGGCGGGTAAGGTTTGGGTGCTCATACAACTAACTCCTCGCTGTGTTGCTTACCGACTGCCGCCGCCATCAGGGATTCCTGGGTAGCCTGCTCACGGGAAAATTCGCCACTCAGATGGCCCTCATGCATCACCAGGATGCGATCGCTCATGCCCAGCACTTCCGGCATTTCCGATGACACCAAAATGATGCTCAGCCCTTCGGCTTTAAACTGGTTAATTAACTGATAAATCTCTTTTTTCGCACCCACGTCCACGCCACGCGTTGGCTCATCCAGAATCAGTACGTTCGGGCGCGTCATTAATCCGCGCGCAATCGCCACTTTCTGCTGATTACCGCCCGACAGCAGGCCAATCGGCTGCTCCATTGAAGGGGTTTTAACGTTGAACAAACGAATGAAGTCACCGACGGCTAACTGCTCTTCGCTGTGTTTGAGATTACCGGTGGCATGGCTGAAGTAACGCAATGCGGTCAGCGACATGTTCTCTTTCACTGACATGCCGAGCACCAGGCCATCGCGCTTACGGTCTTCGGAGATGTAAACAATGCCGTTGGCGAGGCCATCCTGAGGTGATCGGGTGATGATTTCGCGGCCATTAAGTGTCACCGTGCCTTTGCTGCGCGGCAGTGCGCCGTACAGCACTTTCATCAATTCGGTGCGTCCCGCGCCCATCAAACCGGAAATACCAAGGATTTCCCCTTTGCGCAGGGTAAAGCTGACGTTATCCACGCCCGGCCCGCTGAGATTTTCAACAGTTAAACGAATATCGCCTGGCGCCTGATCGATATGCGGATATTGATCTTCCAGCTTACGACCCACCATCATCTCGATCAGACTCTCTTCGCTGAGATCGCTCACCGCGCGCTCGGCAATAAATTGCCCGTCACGAAACACGGTGACGTCATCGCAAATCTCGAAGATCTCTTTCATGCGGTGAGAGATATAAACAATGCCGCAGCCCTGCGCTTTCAGTTCATTGATCACGCGGAACAGCGACAGGGTTTCGGTATCGGTCAGCGCATCGGTCGGTTCATCCATAATGATGACCTTCGACTCAAAGCTAAGTACTTTGGCGATCTCAACCATCTGCTGATCGCCAATCGATAAATCGCCCACCAGCTTATGGCTGTTGAAGCGCAGGTTCAGACGATGTAATAAGGCATCCGCCTCGGCGTACATCCGGTTCCATTCGATGCGGCCAAAGCGGTTAACAAATTCGCGACCGAGGAAAATATTCTCCGCAACGGTCAATTGCGGAATCAGGTTAAGTTCCTGATGAATAATGCCAATGCCCGCTTCCTGCGACGCTTTCGGTCCAGAAAAAGCCACATCCTTGCCCAGCCACTGCAGTGAGCCCGCATCCATGCTGTAAATGCCGGTTAGCACTTTCATCATGGTGGATTTTCCCGCGCCGTTTTCACCCACCAGCGCCATCACGCGCCCCGGATAAACAGCCAGTGAAGCGCCATTCAGCGCTTTTACGCCGGGAAACGACTTTTCAATCCCTTTGAGTTGCAATAACGGTTGCATAACGACCTCAGAAGGTTACGCCAGCGCTCAGGATGACATTCGCATACGGAGAACACTCTCCGCTGCGAATGACCGCCTGACTACGCTGCGTTTCTTGTTTGAACTGTTCATGGCTGGTGTAACGGATGGTGATGACATTCCCCTGGTGCCGTTGCAAGGCATCGAGCACGGCGAGCAGTGCGCTGTGGAGTTGCGGATTGTGTTGCTTGATCTCCTCCGCCATCAGGGCGCTTTCGACTTGCATCTCCTGAGTGACAACATCAACCACCTGTAAAAATTCGGGCGTTCCCGGCGTCAACGCCAGATCGATTCGCTGTGGTCCGGCCGGAATCGGCAAGCCCGCATCCGCAATCGCCAGCGTATCGGTGTGCCCCAGGCGGGCAATCACATGAGAGAGTTCAGCGTTTATCAAGCGACCTTTTTTCATTTCTTCCACTCCACAGCGAAACGTTTCGCTGAGCGGGAGTGTATTAAATGTGCGCGTCAACTCAATGACGTCATCACGGAAATGTGATCGCCATCGAAACGTTTCGCTTGTGCCGGGGATAATTTGAGTTTGGGGGATGCGAGCCGCCTGAGCGGCTCTGAAGAGTGTTATGGCAGCTTGCGGACCTGCTTAACGTCCAGCTCGATGGAATTAAAGTCTTTATCCAGCTCTCCGGTCAGTTCAACCTGATCCTTCGGCGTGATGGTCTGTCCATGCCAGCGCTTATGGTTGATTTCCACTTTCATGTTGCCACTGCTGTCGCGGAACAGATAATCCTCATCACCGATTTGCTTATCCAGATAACCGCGCACAGTAATCCAGCTATCATCCTTCATCTCTTCTGCCTGCTTCACAGTCACAACACTGGTGTTATCCGCCTGGAAGCCACCTGCGTGAACCTGAGCCTTTGCCGCATTCGGGTCAACAAAGCCACCCTGTTGTGCGGCCAGAACCGGCGTGGAGGCCAACATCACAATTGCGATTAGCGCTGCACTCTTTTTCATTTTTCACCTCTGTTCCATGAATGTGTGGGATACGGAGGCTATTACAGCATAGGGTTCTTAACAGGATCTTAAGGGGTAAAAAAACACGAAAAATAGCCAATCTGCGGCGATTGACGCTGTACAAGCCGATTTTTGCTTCGTATAACGACTCTTGCACTTAAGGAGAAACGCATGCGCATATTATTGATCGAGGACGACACGCTGATTGGCGATGGCCTGAAAGTCGGGCTAACGAAACTCGGCTTCAGCGTTGACTGGTTCGTGTCAGGCGAAGCGGGATTTCAGGCTCTATCGGCCGCACCGTGGGATGCCGTGGTACTGGATCTTTCGCTGCCCGGGCGCGATGGGCTGGAGATCCTGCTTCAATGGCGTGAGCAGGGCGCAGATGTACCCGTGCTGATCCTCACCGCACGCGATGCGCTCGATCAGCGCGTACAAGGATTACAGTCAGGCGCTGACGACTATTTGTGTAAGCCCTTCGCGCTCGCTGAAGTCGCCGCGCGTTTACAGGCGCTGATTCGCCGCCGTCATGGACAACTACAGCCCGAGTTGAAACACGGCAAGGTGGTGATGTCGCCTGGCAGCCACAGCGTCTGGATTGATGGTGAAGCCATCAGCCTGAAGAGCCGGGAGCTGGCGCTGCTGGAGCTGTTTATGCGCAATCCGGGTCGCGTGCTAACCCGCAGCCAGCTGGAGGAAAAACTCTACAGCTGGGATGACGATGTCTCCAGCAACGCCGTAGAAGTGCATATTCATCATCTGCGCAAAAAGCTCGGCACCGCGTTTATTCGTACCGTGCACGGCGTGGGTTATACCCTCGGTGCGGCAGAATGAGTCTGTTTCTACGACTCGCCATCGGCTTTGTGCTGCTGATTGTGCTGTGCGGCGGGGTGGCCAGTTACAGTGCCTGGCATCAGACCCGCGACACCGTTAATGAGCTATTCGATACCCAGCAAATGCTGTTTGCCAAACGCCTGCTGTCACTCGATCCCACCAGCTTGCACGCCGCCTCACTGCCAAGAACCAAATCCATTTTGCGCCATCACCGCGGCGATCAGGATGATGATGCACTGGCGTTTGCCATTTTCCGTGCGGACGGCCAGCCGTTGCTTAACGATGGCGAGAACGGGCGCGATATGCAGTTTGATGAGAAGCGTGACGGTTTTCGCGAGGGTCGTCTGCGCGGCGACGATGACAGTTGGCGGCTGCTTTGGCTGACTTCTGCTGATAAACAATATCGCGTGGTAGTGGGACAGGAGTGGGAATACCGCGACGATATGACGCGCGATCTGGCACTGGCGAGTTTGATGCCGTGGCTTTACGCCATGCCCTTTATGCTGCTGATGCTGCTGGCATTGGTGTGGTTCGAATTGCGCCCGCTGAAGCGCCTGACCGCATCACTCCGGTTGCGAGCACCCGATGATGCCACACCGCTTGATGAAGCACGCTTGCCCAAAGAGGTGCAGCCGTTGGTGGCGGCATTAAACGGGCTGTTTCACCGTATGGCGCAACTCGTGCAGCGCGAGCGTCGTTTTACCTCCGATGCGGCGCACGAACTACGCAGCCCGTTAGCGGCACTGCGCGTGCAGAGTGAAGTGATTCAGCTGGCGGATGATGACGAAGCAATGCGCAAACGGGCATTGCAGCAGCTTGATAGCGGCATCCAGCGCGCCACCCGGCTGGTGGATCAACTCTTAACGCTATCAAGAGTGGAAGCGGACGATCTGCGCAGCGAATTCCAGCCAGTGCCACTGGCACCGCTGCTGCAAAATTTGCTGATGGAACATTTCCCGCAGGCGGAAGCGCAGAAAATGGATCTACAACTGCATGCACAGGCCGAACCGGTGATGAACGGTCATCCTCTGCTGTTGAATTTGCTGATGCGTAACCTGCTGGATAACGCGCTGCGCTATGCGCCGCCGGGCAGCCAGATTCAGTTCACGTTAAACGCGCGGGCGATAATTATTGAAGATAACGGGTCAGGCGTTAGTGATGAGCAGCTTGCGCGCCTTGGTGAGCGTTTCTGGCGACCACCGGGGCAGACGCAAACGGGCAGCGGATTGGGATTATCGATTGTGAAGAATATTGCGCAGCTACACGGCATTCGCATCGCATTCAGCCATGTGCAGCCTCAAGGCTTGCGCGTCACCTTAAGCTGGTGACGCGCTTAATCCTTAAATCTCGACTTGCGTGCCCAGCTCGATCACGCGATTAGGCGGGATTTCAAACTGATCCGGCGCACGCAGCGCATTGCGTTGCAGCGCAAGGAACAGTTTGCCGCGCAGACGCAGATACCACGGGCGATCGCCAATAATCAGCGATTCATGGGACATGAAGAATGAGGTTTCCATCATGCGGCAGTTGAGACCTTCCAGCCCGCAGCGGTGGAAAATTTCTTCCACGTTAGGGGTTTCACGCCAGCCGTAACTCGCCACCACGCGCCAGAAGGTGGGCGATAGCTGTTCGATGGTAACGCGACGCACGTTATGCACGTAAGGCGCATCTTCGGTACGCAACGTTAGCAATACCACACGCTCATGCAGCACTTTGTTGTGCTTGAGATTATGCAGCATGGCAAAGGGGATCACGTTCAGGGCACGCGACATATAGACTGCGGTGCCCGGCACGCGCACCGGCGGAGATTTCTCCAGCGAGGCGATCATCGCTTCAAGCGAATTGCCGTGCTCATGCATACGCCGCAACAGGCGGAAGCGCTCGCTTTTCCAGGTGGTCATGACGATAAACATCATCAGCGCCAGAGTCAGCGGCAGCCAACCGCCGGAGAACACTTTGACCAGGTTAGCCGAGAATAAGGACACATCAATACACAGCATGCCAATCAGAATCAGCACCACCAGATACCGGTTCCAGTGCCAGTTCTGAATGGCCACCGTGGAGCAGAGAATCGCGGTCAGCACCATGGTGCCGGTTACCGCGATGCCGTAAGCCGCCGCCAGGTTACTGGAGTGCTCAAAGCCGACAATCACGATCACCACGGAGAAGTAGAGCAGCCAGTTGATCACCGGAATGTAAATCTGCCCCGATTCTTCTTCCGAAGTGTGCACAATGCGCATCGGCGGGAGATAGCCTAAACGCACCGCCTGACGCGTTAAGGAGAACACACCAGAGATCACCGCCTGCGAGGCGATAACCGTGGCCAGCGTCGCCAGAATCAGCATGGGAATAAGCATCCAGTCTGGCGCCAGCAGGAAGAAGGGGTTTTTGATCGCTTCGGGATGTTTAAGCAGCAGCGCGCCTTGACCAAAGTAGTTCAGTACCAGCGAGGGCAGCACCACGATAAACCAGGCGAGGCGAATCGGGAATTTGCCGAAGTGGCCCATATCCGCATACAGCGCTTCCACACCGGTAATAGCCAATACCACCGCGCCGAGCGCGAAGAACGACACCGTTTTGTACTGGATAAAGAAGTGCAGCGCCCAGTAAGGATTCATGGCATGCAGCACATCAGGGTTACTGATGATGCTACGCGCGCCCAGCACAGCCAGAATGATAAACCACACCAGCATCACCGGCGCGAACAGCTTACCCACGATGCCGGTACCATGCTTCTGGATCACAAACAGCAGCGTCAGCACTGCAATCGCAAGCGGAACGATATACGCATCCAGGCTCGGTGCCGCAATCTCCAGCCCTTCAATCGCCGACAATACCGAGACAGCGGGCGTGATCACCACTTCACCATAGAAGAAGCTGCCACCAATCAGCCCCATGATGACAAGAATCGCCGTCGCGCGTGCACCGGTATTGCGCCCGGCCAGTGACATCAAGGTCAGGATCCCGCCTTCACCGGCGTTATCGGCACGCATCACGTAACTGATGTACTTCAGTGACACCACTAAAATCAGCAGCCAGAAGATCAGCGAGAGAAAGCCAAATACCGCTTCGCGTTCTACGCCAAAGCCGAACTGACCGGAGAGACATTCACGTAAAGTATAGAGCGGGCTGGTACCGATATCGCCATACACTACGCCAATCGCGGCGAGTGTGACTGCGCCAAGGGACTGCTTCTTATCCGAGCTCATAAGTTGTCTTTTGTTGGAGCCGATGAGGCACTTGCCTACCGCTCAGGCCATCAAAAAGCGCACAGTATGCACATATTCCCAAAAAAACCTACTCTTACAACATGTCATCATGACGTCAGCGAGGCGGTTTTTCGCCGAAATTAGGCGCCAAAAACCGCCTGAAGCAGCGAGTTCTCTCGCCTCAACCTTCTGAAACAAAAAAGCTGACGGCTATCAACGCAATCAAGCATGATAACCAGTAGAGTATTGCGCTCGCCAGAATATGACGGCTCCAGGATCAGAAGGACAATGATGTGATTATGGCTCAACCCCATCTTTTGGCAGAAAGAATTTCTCGCCTGAGTAACGCCCTGGAGAAAGGGCTGTATGAACGGCATCATGCGATCCGCCTGTGCTTATTAGCTGCACTGAGTGGCGAGAGCGTATTTTTGCTGGGGCCGCCCGGCATTGCCAAGAGCTTAATTGCCCGCCGCCTGAAATACGCCTTTCAACACGCCCGCGCCTTTGAATACCTGATGACCCGTTTTTCCACCCCTGAAGAAGTGTTTGGCCCGCTGTCGATTCAGGCGTTAAAAGATGAAGGTCGTTATCAGCGATTAACCAAAGGCTATCTGCCGGATGCCGAAATCGTCTTCCTTGATGAAATCTGGAAAGCCGGTCCGGCGATTTTGAACACCTTACTCACCGCCATCAACGAACGCCGCTTTCGCAATGGTGACAGCGAAGAAAAGATTCCGATGCGCCTGCTGGTGACCGCTTCCAACGAATTGCCAGAAGCCGATAGCGGGCTGGAAGCCTTGTATGATCGCATGTTGATTCGCCTATGGCTGGATAACGTGCATGAGAAGCAGAACTTCCGCAGCATGCTCACCCACCAGCAAGATGAAAACGATAATCCGGTGACGGAAGCACTGCGCATCAGTGATGAAGAGTATCACCAGTGGCAGAAAGGCATCAGCCAGGTGAGTTTGCCCGATCATGTGTTTGAGCTGATTTATCAGCTGCGCCAGCAGCTGGAAACGCTGCCTGACGCGCCTTACATCTCCGATCGTCGCTGGAAAAAAGCCATACACCTGCTGCAAGCCAGCGCCTTTTACAGCGGTCGCGTGACCATTGCGCCCATCGATATCATCTTGTTGAAAGATTGCCTGTGGCACGACGTCGCCTCGATGAAGCTGTTAGATCGTGAAATCGATGTGCTGATGACGCAACACGCCTGGCAGCAGCAGCCACTGCTGCATAAGCTGCAGCAAATCAAAGCCCGTCGTCTGGCGCTGCAACAGCAGCAGAGCGTGGCGCAAGCGCTGACTTTGGAAAAACACAGCGGCATGTTTAGCCGCAAACCGCATTATGAACTGCCTGCTGCCATCACCGACGAACAACTAACTTTGATGCTGCAACAGCCGCTGACGTTGCACGATATGCAGGTGACGCATGTGCTGATTGGCCATGAGGCGCTTAATCAGTGGTTGCTGAAAGGCGGTGAAATCCGCGGAAAGTTGAACGGTATCGGTTTTGGCCAGACGCTCGATCTGCTGGTGGACGCGCATCATTGCCTGACGCTGCGCGATGTCAGCCTGCAATCCACGCGCTTAACCCTTCCCGGAGCCAGTAGCAGCAGCGACATGCCGCAGGAAATTCTGGATGAGTATGATGCGCTGGATACCCAGCTGCGCGCCCAGCGCACGCTGTTCAGCCAGCTCCAGCGCTGTCTGTTTATCAGCGATGACTGGCTGGCACGTATTGAAACCAGCCTGCAGGACGTGGCAGAACAGCTGAAACAGGCGCGCAAATGATCTCACTGGAGACGCTGAGCACGCTGTTATCGATTGGCGAAACGGAGTTAATCGAAGAGTTGATTCTGGCCCTGCTCGCGTCGCCACAGCTGGCGCTGTTCTTTGAAAAATTTCCGCGCATGAAACAAGCGTTAATGCGCGATTTACCCCGCTGGCGCACTGAAATCGCGGAACAGATGAAAACCACCCCGGTGCCGGAAGCGCTGGCGCAGGAGTTTCAGCTGTTTCAGCAAATGCAATTGATCAGCACGCAGGATTTCAGCCACCAGCTTCCCCACATCATGTCGCAGCTAAAAGGCCTGCCGTCGCCATTTCTCGAAGAAGCCAGCAAACTGCTGCTGCACAACGAAACAGAACAACTGAGCAATGCCCAGCACACACTGTTTTTGCAACGCTGGCGACTCAGCCTGACGCTGCAAACGCTCACGCTCAACGAAACCCTTCTTGATGAGCAGCGCGAACGTCTGATGGCCGAGCTGCAGCAACGGATGGCAATCAGTGGCCAGCTGGCGCCAATCCTTACCGACGATGATGAAGCCGCAGCCGGACGTTTGTGGGATATGAGCAAAGCGTCACTTCAGCACGGTGATTATGAGCTGATTGTGCAATATGGCGATTTCCTCGCGCAGCAGCCGGAATTAATGAAACTGGCGCAGCAGTTGGGCCGCAGCCGCGAAGCCAAATCGGTGCCGTCGCAGGATGCACCGCTGGAAGCATTCCACCAACTGGTGCGCGAGCCCGATCATGTGCCGGAAGAGGTCAGCGGCATTCATCAGAGCGATGACGTACTGCGTCTGTTGCCGCCGGAGCTGGCGGCGTTGAGCATCAGTGAGCTGGAGCTGGAGTTTTATCGCCGTCTGGTGGAAAAGCACCTGCTGACTTACCAGTTACAAGGCGATGCGTGGCACGAGAAAGTCACACTGCGCCCGGTGAGCCATCAGCAGCATGAAGAGCAACCGCGCGGGCCATTTATCGTCTGCGTCGATACCTCGGGTTCAATGGGAGGATTCAACGAACGCTGCGCCAAAGCCTTCTGCCTTGCGCTGTTAAAGGTGGCATTAGCCGATAAACGTCGTTGCTACATCATGTTGTTCGCCCACGAAGTGATTGGTTACGAACTGACTGCCGATAGCGGTATCGAACAGGCTATCCGTTTCCTTAGCCAGCGTTTTCGCGGCGGCACCGATCTGGCTGCTTGTCTTGCTGCGGTGGTTAAACGTATGGAAGGGAGTATCTGGGATGAGGCCGATGCGGTGATCGTCTCGGACTTCATCGCCCAGCGGTTGCCGGATGACACCATCAATGCCATCAAGCAACGTCAACGCCAGCATCAACAACGTTTCCACGCGGTGGCGATGTCGCTCCACGGCAAACCTGGCATTTTGCGTATCTTCGATCATATCTGGCGCTTCGACACCGGCCTGAAAAGCCGCCTGCTGCGCCGCTGGAAACGCTAATTCATCTGACAGAAATGCTTATTTGCTATAGTGAATAGTTCGCACACTGAGCATCTGGAGCATCTTGTGAACACCGCCCAACTTCCTGCACCGACCCGCACTTTGCAGCTCTCCGGCCAGAACGCCGAACATAAACGGAGCGAGCTGCTGGCGTATTTCACCCAAACCTGGGAGCTGTACGAAAGCCTGTTTGATTGCCTTGCCGACGAACGCGCGTATTTCAACAAAGCGATCTCGTTGCGCCATCCGCTGATCTTCTACTTTGGCCACACCGCTACGTTCTACATGAATAAATTAATGGCAGGCCGCTATCTGGATGATCGCGTGGACGATCGTATCGAAGCGATGATGGCAATCGGCGTGGATGAGATGAGCTGGGACGATCTCAACGACAGCCATTACGCCTGGCCGACGGTCGAAGAGGTGCGCGACTACCGCGGCAAAGTCAAAAATCTGGTCAGTGAGTTTATCCGTACTATGCCACTGGAACTGCCGATCAACTGGGAAAGCCCGGCGTGGGTGGTATTGATGGGCATTGAACATGAGCGTATCCATCTGGAAACCTCCAGCGTGCTGATCCGCCAGCTACCGATCGAATGGGTAAAACCGCAAGCGCATTGGCCGGTTTGTCCACAGGCGCGCCACGATCGCGCATCGGTTCCGGAGAACTCGCTGATTGCGATGCCTGGCGGTCGCGTGCAGCAAGGCAAAACAGATGACACCTACGGCTGGGATAACGAATACGGCAGTCAGCTAACCGAGCTTGAGCCGTTTAAGGCCAGTAAAATGCTGGTCAGCAATGCCGAGTTCTATCGCTTTATCGCTGCTAACGGCTATCAGGATCAACGCTGGTGGGATGAGGAAGGCTGGGGCTGGCGTGAATTTTCTGGCGCGCAAATGCCCACCTTCTGGGTCGGCGAGATTACGCAACCCGATCAGCTGAAACTGCGCTTAATGACCGAAGAAGTCGCTCTGCCGTGGGACTGGCCAGCGGAAGTGAATCAGCTTGAAGCCGCCGCGTTTTGTCGCTGGCTGGCGGAAGAGACGGGCAAATCTATTCAACTCCCTTGTGAAGCCGAATGGATGCAGTTACGTGAGCAGGTGAGCGGCGATCAGCCCGACTGGATCGACGCGCCCGGCAATATCAATCTGGCCTATTGGGCTTCATCCAGTCCGGTGGATCGCTTTGCGCAGGGCGAGTTTTTCGACATTGTTGGCAACGTCTGGCAGTGGACCACAACGCCGACCAACGGCTTCGAGGGGTTCAAAGTCCATCCGCTGTATGACGATTTCTCTACGCCGACCTTTGATGGCAAACACGCGCTGATCAAAGGCGGCAGCTGGATTTCCACTGGCAACGAGGCGTTGAAATCGGCTCGTTATGCCTTCCGCCGTCATTTCTTCCAGCACGCCGGTTTCCGCTATGTGGTCTCCTCACATGAAGAGACCATGGCACTCAATCCGTATGAAACGGACAGCATGGTGTCGCAATATCTCGATTTCCAGTACGGACCGGGCTACTACAACGTGCCGAATTACGCCGTGGCGCTGGTGGAAAAACTGCTGCCGCACTGCAAACAACGTGGTGTGGCACTGGATCTCGGCTGCGCTACAGGCCGTGCCAGTTTTGAACTGGCACGCCATTTCGCGACGGTCACTGGCATGGATTATTCCGCGCGCTTTATTGATGTAGCGCTGCAGCTGACCTCCGGAGAGGACTTCCGCTATGTGGTGCCGGAAGAGGGCGAGCTGGTGGAATATCGGCAGGTGCGCCTGAAGGACGTCAATATTAGTGACGAGCAAGCGGCGCGCATTCAGTTTGTGCAGGGCGACGCCTGTAATCTTAAACCGCAGCCGGATCGTTACGATCTGGTGTTGGCTTCAAACCTGATCGATCGTCTGCGTCAGCCAAAACGTTTCCTGCAGGACGTCATCCCAATGATCCGCTCTGGCGGGCTTTTGGTGCTTTCATCGCCTTATACCTGGCTGGAGGAATTCACGCCGAAGGAGAACTGGCTGGGCGGCGTGCGTGAGAACGGTGAAGCTTTGACGACCTATCAGGCATTGCAGCGTTTGCTGCGTGATGCCTTTGAAGAAGTGGTGCCGCCGCAGGATGTACCGTTTGTGATCCGCGAGACGGCGCGCAAGTATCAACATACCGAAGCGCAGCTCACAATCTGGCGTAAGCGATAAAAAAAGCGTGCAGACTGCGGCTACCACGCGGTCTGCACCTTGCCTGTACTGCTAATTTGCTGCACATTCTCCACTGTTCATAGAAGAAGAACTTAAAGAGGATGGATGATGGCAGAACAACTGCAACTGGATAACCTTGATCGCGGCATTCTCAATGCGCTGCTGGAAAACGCGCGCACCGCATATGCCGAGCTGGCCAAACAGTTCAATGTCAGCCCCGGCACCATTCACGTACGCGTAGAAAAAATGCGCCAGGCAGGCATTATTCTGGGCACTCGCGTAGAAATCGATCCTCGTCAGTTGGGTTTTGATGTCTGCTGTTTTATCGGCATCATTCTGAAAAGCGCCCGCGATTATCCCGCAGCACTCAGCAAGCTGGAGGCGTTGGATGAAGTGGTAGAAGCCTGGTACACCACCGGCCACTACAGCATCTTTATTAA
Source organism: Pantoea sp. BL1 (assembly GCF_000963985.1). NCBI lineage: Bacteria > Pseudomonadati > Pseudomonadota > Gammaproteobacteria > Enterobacterales > Erwiniaceae > Pantoea > Pantoea sp. BL1. Next base: position 18,088 of record NZ_JZRH01000031.1, read on the forward strand.
GGTGATGTGCCGATCCATCGATGCACTGCAGCAGGTGTTGATCAATAAGATCCAGACCATAGACGAAATCCAGTCCACCGAAACCCTGATCTCATTGCAAAACCCGATCATGCGTACCATCAAGCCGTAATTCCCTCTCTTTCCTGTGCACAACCTTTTCCCAGGCGGATCACTTGCGTGATGCGCCTTGTCGCCTGATGCTTTCTGTTATTAACCCTGTTTTCCACAGGTGGATCACGGCTTGATCACAGCGTACAATGCTCGCCTTTAGTGCGGGAGAACATCATGGCCGATATTACCTTAATCAGTGGCAGTACCCTTGGCAGCGCCGAATATGTCGCTGAACATCTGGAAGCAAAACTGCAGGAAGCGGGCTTTTCAACCGAGGTGCTGCACGGGCCAGAGCTGGATGAACTGCCTCAGAATGGGATCTGGCTGATTGTGACGTCCACGCACGGTGCGGGCGAACTGCCAGACAATCTGCTTCCTTTATATGAAGCCTTGCAGGAGACGCAGCCGGACCTTTCTGCCGTACGTTATGGCGCAGTGGGTATCGGTAACCATGAATACGACCTTTTCTGCGGGGCCATTAAGCTGCTGGAAGAGCAACTCAACCAATTAGGCGCCAAACGTATTGGCGATCGCCTGGAGATCGATGTTCTCGAACATGAGATTCCTGAAGATCCGGCTGAAGTGTGGGTTGAGACCTGGAAAACGCAGATTTAAGACGATCCAGCATGGTGAGGGATCGGGAAAAGTGAACGATCCCCAGTTTATTTCGCTGTTTTATTGTTTTTTTTACGCCGCTCTCTGTGGATAACATAGCCTTAATCTTGCGTATAACCGGTAGTTATCCCAATAACAACCCATGCTGCTTTTTTCAGCTGTGCATAAGCGGCCATTTAGATCCCAGCTTATACGGATCAGGATCACCGATCATTCACAGCAAACGATCCTCTCTAATCCTCTGTTAATACTTTGCTTTTCCGGGTTATCAACAGACCATGGCGATCCTAATAAGAGATCTAACAGAGAGATCATATAAAAGAATAAAGATCCTTTCTTTTAAACCGCAGGATCCCGCGGCTTTCGCAGTCGACAGAATTTCAGTAGAATCCACCGCCCAGGGCAACGATCCCTGTCCGAACATTAACGAGGACCCACTTCATGTTTTATCCAGATCCTTTTGACGTCATCGTAATCGGTGGTGGTCATGCGGGCACAGAAGCCGCGATGGCCGCTGCCCGAATGGGTCAGCAAACGCTGTTACTCACCCATAACATTGATACGCTTGGACAAATGTCCTGCAACCCGGCGATTGGTGGCATTGGGAAAGGACACCTGGTGAAGGAAGTGGATGCCTTAGGCGGTTTGATGGCGACGGCAATTGACCAGGCCGGCATTCAGTTTAGGATACTAAACGCGAGCAAAGGTCCTGCCGTGCGGGCAACCCGCGCTCAGGCAGACCGCGTGCTCTATCGCCAGGCGGTACGTACGGCGTTGGAGAACCAGCCGAACCTGATGATCTTCCAGCAGGCCGTTGACGATCTGATTGTGGAGAACGATCGCGTCGTCGGTGCTGTCACGCAGATGGGCCTGAAATTCCGTGCCAAAAGTGTGGTGCTGACAGTCGGGACATTCCTTGACGGCAAAATTCATATTGGTCTGGATAACTACAGCGGTGGCCGTGCTGGCGATCCGCCATCCATTCCACTGGCGAAACGCCTGCGTGCTTTGCCGCTGCGCGTAAATCGTCTGAAAACTGGTACGCCGCCGCGTATTGACGCACGCACCATCGATTTTTCGGTGCTGACACCGCAGCATGGCGATACGCCAATGCCGGTGTTCTCGTTTATGGGTAATGTTTCTCAGCATCCGCAACAAGTGCCGTGCTGGATCACCCATACCAACGAACAAACGCACGATGTGATCCGCAATAACCTCGATCGCAGCCCGATGTATGCCGGGATCATTGAAGGGATCGGACCACGTTACTGCCCATCGATCGAAGACAAAGTGATGCGCTTTGCCGATCGTAATGCGCATCAGATCTTCCTTGAACCGGAAGGGCTGACCAGCAACGAGATCTACCCGAACGGTATCTCCACCAGCTTGCCGTTTGACGTGCAGATGCAGATTGTCCGCTCAATGAAAGGTCTGGAGAACGCGAAGATTGTGCGCCCAGGCTATGCCATCGAGTACGATTTCTTCGATCCGCGTGATCTGAAACCGACGCTGGAAAGCAAATTTATCCACGGCCTGTTCTTTGCCGGTCAGATTAACGGCACCACCGGTTATGAAGAAGCTGCGGCGCAGGGCTTGCTGGCCGGTTTGAACGCTGCACGTGCCTCAGCAGACAAAGAGGGCTGGGCGCCACGTCGCGATCAGGCTTATCTCGGTGTGCTGGTTGACGATCTCTGCACGCTCGGCACCAAAGAGCCGTACCGCATGTTTACCTCGCGCGCGGAATATCGTTTGATGCTGCGTGAAGACAACGCCGATCTGCGTCTGACAGAAAAAGGCCGCGAGTTGGGTCTGGTCGATGATGCTCGTTGGGCGCGTTATAACCAGAAGCTGGAATTGATTGAGCAAGAGCGCCAGCGTCTGCGCGATCTGTGGGTACATCCGAAATCAGACAATGTGGGCGAAGTGAATAGCGTAATCAGTGCGCCACTGACGAAAGAAGCCAGCGGTGAAGATCTGTTACGTCGCCCGGAAATGACCTACGAGCTGCTGATGACGTTACCGAGTTATGGCCCGGCATTATCTGACGAGCAATCTGCAGAGCAGGTTGAGATTCAGGTGAAGTATGAAGGGTACATTGCACGCCAGCAGGAAGAAATTGACCGCCAGCAACGCAACGAAAACACCTTGCTGCCTGGCGATCTCGACTATCGTCAGGTTAATGGCTTGTCGAATGAAGTGATCGCCAAACTCAACGATCACAAACCTACCTCCATTGGGCAGGCCTCGCGTATTTCAGGTATTACACCAGCAGCGATCTCCATTTTGCTGATTTACCTGAAAAAACAGGGCCTGCTGCGTAAAAGTGCCTGATCGACCCTGGGGCGAGGTCACTCGCCCCCGTTTATGGAACGTTCCTTGTGATTAACAAACTCTCCCAGCTGCTCGATGCGGCAAATATTTCTCTTACCGATCAACAAAAACAGCAGCTCGTCGGCTATGTAGAATTGCTGCATAAGTGGAACAAGGCGTACAACCTGACATCGGTGCGCGATCCGCAGCAGATGCTGGTGCGCCATATTCTCGACAGCGTGGTCGTCGAACCACATTTACAAGGCGAGCGCTTTATTGATGTCGGCACCGGGCCGGGTCTGCCAGGGATTCCGTTAGCCATTGTCCGTCCACAGGCGCATTTCACGCTACTGGATAGCCTGGGAAAACGCATCCGTTTCCTGCGTCAGGTGCAACATGAGTTAGGGCTCACTAACATCACCCCGGTACAAAGTCGTGTGGAAGAGTTCCCTGCAGAGCCACCGTTTGATGGCGTTATCAGCCGTGCCTTTGCTTCGCTGGAAGACATGCTGAACTGGTGCCATCATTTGCCGGGCACCTCAGGCCGCTTCTACGCACTGAAGGGGGTGCGTCCGGATGATGAAATTTCAGCCTTGCCTGCGGGCTTTGTGGTGGAGAAGATTGAATCTCTGCATGTGCCAGAACTGGATGGTGAACGTCATTTAGTGGTGCTGTCTCGCCAATAGCCATAAAAAAGGTGCGGATTTAACACCCGCCGCACCTTTAGTCAGTGAAAACGTCCTGAATAAAAAAACAGCAGTTGAACACTTTTAGTCAAAAGCTTTTATTCGGCAGGGCAGGGTGAGACGGTTAACAAGCGCCACGGAAATTATCCGAAAAGCTCTGTTACATTTAACGAACATTTCACATTTCATTATCACTTAGATCACTTTATTGGCTGTATTTACCTGCGCAAATAGTCACGTCAGAAAATATAACTCTGCAATAAATCGGCGTGCGTAATATCAGTTTTACGTTTTTATTGCGATGTACGATGTCAATAGAGTGTTTTTATCGAAAATCATGAGTTGATGCCGGTTGGATAATTCTATCCTTATGATAAAAAACAGCTTTCATCACTTTTGAAATCTTAAAATTCATGCTTAAAACAAATTCATTCGCTAGCCTATTGCCTATAATGTGATCTGAAGCACGCTTTAAAAGCAAGCCAACAAGGCAATTTCAGCGATTTAGCTGAGTCATAGTGGAAGGTGATGTTTTGAAAAATAGCCCTCCAGAAAGAAATTTAAATAATTGTTCACCTTTTCGCTACTTACCGATTGAAATCGCAGGTGGCGCCCGTATAATTTGCACGGCTTTTGCTGCTTGACTCAAATGAGTAAAGGCAGTCTTATACGACACGCGACATACCCCGTTCGGGGCAGGAGAGTTCAACGCCATGTCAGTGTCTCTTTACAGTGTGAAATTAGCCCGGACCGTGCTGGTGATCCAGCTGGTGACGTTTGTCATCATCGGTGCACTCTTTACTCTGAAAGATGTTATCTGGGGCGCCTCCGCCATCGCGGGTGGAGCGGCAGCCTGGCTGCCGAATGTGTTGTTTATGTTTTTAGCCTGGCGCCTGCAGGATCAAACGCCTGCCAAAGGTCGTGTGGCCTGGAGCTTCGCCCTCGGTGAAGTGTTGAAGGTCTTCACGACAGTCATTCTTCTCATGGTGGCGTTAGGTGTGTTTGGAGCGGTCTTCTGGCCACTCGCAATCACTTGGTTATCGGTGCTGGTGGTGCAGATCGTCGCGCCGGCTGTAATTAACAACAAAGGGTAAGAGGCATCATGGCTGCTGGAGAAATCTCTACTCCGCAAGAATACATAGGTCACCACCTGAATAACCTTCAGCTGGACCTGCGTACTTTCGAGTTGGTGAATCCGCACGACGCTCCTGCGACGTTCTGGGTATTAAATATCGATTCCATGTTTTTCTCTGTGGTACTGGGACTGCTTTTCCTGGTGTTGTTCCGTAAAGTGGCAAAAAGCGCCACCAGCGGTGTGCCAGGGAAACTTCAAGCGGCTATCGAACTGGTTGTCGGTTTCGTTGATAACAACGTTCGCGACATGTACCACGGTAAAAGCAAACTTATCGCCCCGCTGGCTCTGACAATTTTTGTCTGGGTCTTCCTGATGAACTTCATGGATCTGCTGCCTATCGATTTGCTGCCGATTATCGGTGAGCACTATCTTGGCCTGCCAGCGCTGCGCGTTGTGCCGTCTGCAGATGTGAACATCACGCTGTCTATGGCGTTGGGCGTCTTTATTTTGATTCTGTTCTACAGCATCAAAATGAAAGGCATTGGCGGCTTCACCAAAGAACTGACGCTGCAGCCTTTTAATCACCCGATCTTCATCCCAATCAACCTGATTCTTGAAGGTGTTAGCCTGCTGTCTAAACCGGTTTCACTCGGTCTGCGACTGTTCGGCAACATGTATGCGGGTGAACTGATCTTTATCCTGATTGCCGGCTTGCTGCCGTGGTGGTCGCAGTGGTTGTTGAATGTGCCATGGGCCATTTTCCACATCCTGATCATTTCGCTGCAGGCTTTCATTTTCATGGTCCTCACGATTGTCTATCTGTCGATGGCATCTGAAGAACATTGATTTTTTTATCTCAACACTAAGCTTTTAACTGAAACAAACTGGAGACTGTCATGGAAAACCTGAATATGGATCTGCTGTACATGGCTGCCGCTGTGATGATGGGCCTGGCGGCAATCGGTGCTGCGATCGGTATCGGCATCCTCGGAGGCAAATTCCTGGAAGGCGCTGCGCGTCAACCGGATCTGATTCCTCTGCTGCGTACGCAGTTCTTTGTTGTAATGGGTCTGGTGGATGCAATCCCAATGATCGCTGTAGGTCTGGGTCTCTACGTGATGTTTGCGGTCGCCTAAACCTGGTAGCCTTGTTCACTCATGGCACCCGGTGTGATGAGGAACGGATTCTGCCGTTTATCGCTGATAGCGGCAGAGCAAGTTAACTTAATAAGAGGCATTGTGCTGTGAACATTAATGCAACAATCCTCGGCCAGGCCATCGCGTTCATTCTGTTTGTCGCGTTCTGCATGAAGTACGTATGGCCGCCGATCATGGCTGCCATCGAAAAGCGCCAGAAAGAAATTGCTGATGGCCTTGCTTCTGCTGAGCGCGCGAAGAAAGATTTAGATCTCGCGCAGGCCAATGCGACCGACCAGCTGAAAAAAGCGAAAGAAGACGCTCAGGTCATTATCGAGCAGGCGAACAAACGCCGTGCACAGATTCTGGACGAAGCGAAAACCGAAGCTGAGACTGAACGTAACCGCATCGTGGCACAAGCGCAGGCAGAAATCGAAGCCGAGCGTTCACGTGCCCGTGAAGAGCTGCGTAAGCAAGTCGCGTTGCTGGCATTAGCTGGCGCCGAGAAAATCATCGAACGTTCCGTGGATGAAGCTGCTAACAGCGACATCGTTGATAAACTGGTCGCTGAACTGTAAGGAGGGAGGGGCTGATGTCTGATCTGATTACTGTAGCTCGCCCCTACGCCAAAGCAGCTTTTGACTTTGCTGTTGAGCATCAAAGTATCGATCGTTGGCAGACCATGCTGGCGTTTGCCGCTGAAGTGGCTCGCAACGAACAGATGGCAGATCTCCTTTCCGGTGCGCTCGCGCCGGAAGCTTTGTCTGCTTCTTTCAACGCGGTATGTGGCGATCAACTTGATGAACCCGCTCAGAACCTGATTAAGGTAATGGCGGAAAACGGACGTTTGACAGCACTTCCAGCGGTACTGGAACAGTACATCCAACTGCGTGACGCTTATGAAGCGACCGCCGAAGTGGATGTGATTTCTGCCAGTACCCTGAGTGACAGCCAGCTGAGTAAAATCAGCGCCGCGATGGAAAAACGTCTGTCACGCAAAGTTAAGCTGAATTGCAAAATTGACAAGTCTGTAATGGCAGGTGTGGTTATCCGTGCGGGTGACCTGGTCATTGATGGTAGCGTACGCGGCCGTCTTGATCGTCTGGCAGACGTCTTGCAGTCTTAAGGGGACTGGAGCATATGCAACTGAATTCCACCGAAATCAGCGAACTGATCAAGCAGCGCATTGCTCAGTTCAATGTGGTGAGCGAAGCTCACAACGAAGGTACTATTGTTTCTGTAAGTGACGGTATCATCCGCGTACACGGCCTGGCCGATGTGATGCAGGGTGAGATGATTGCCCTGCCGGGCAACCGTTACGCTATCGCACTGAACCTCGAGCGTGACTCGGTTGGTGCAGTAGTGATGGGCCCGTACGCTGACCTCGCCGAAGGCATGAAGGTTAAATGTACTGGCCGTATTCTTGAAGTTCCAGTTGGCCGTGGCCTGCTGGGCCGTGTGGTGAACACCCTGGGTGCACCGATCGACGGTAAAGGCGCAATCGACAACGACGGCTTCTCGCCGGTTGAAGTGATTGCACCGGGCGTTATCGACCGTCAGTCAGTAGACCAGCCTGTTCAGACCGGTTACAAATCTGTCGATGCGATGATTCCAATCGGCCGTGGCCAGCGTGAGCTGATCATCGGTGACCGTCAGACCGGTAAAACCGCAATGGCAATCGACGCCATCATCAACCAGCGCGATTCAGGCATCAAGTGTGTCTACGTTGCGATTGGCCAGAAAGCGTCAACCATTTCTAACGTGGTACGTAAGCTGGAAGAACACGGCGCGTTGGCTAACACCATCGTCGTTGTGGCTTCTGCTTCTGAATCCGCTGCACTGCAATACCTGGCGCCATACGCCGGTTGCGCAATGGGTGAGTACTTCCGTGACCGCGGTGAAGATGCCCTGATCGTATACGATGACCTGTCTAAGCAGGCTGTTGCTTACCGTCAGATTTCTCTGCTGCTGCGCCGTCCACCAGGTCGTGAAGCATTCCCAGGCGACGTGTTCTATCTCCACTCTCGTCTGCTGGAGCGTGCATCACGCGTTAGCGCTGACTACGTTGAGCGCTTCACCAACGGTGAAGTGAAAGGCCAGACCGGTTCTCTGACCGCGCTGCCAATCATCGAAACTCAGGCGGGTGACGTTTCTGCGTTCGTTCCGACCAACGTAATCTCGATTACTGATGGTCAGATCTTCCTGGAATCAAACCTGTTCAACTCCGGTATTCGTCCAGCCGTTAACCCGGGTATCTCTGTATCCCGTGTTGGTGGTGCTGCACAGACCAAGATCATCAAGAAACTGTCCGGTGGTATCCGTACCGCGCTGGCACAGTATCGTGAACTGGCTGCGTTCTCTCAGTTCGCATCTGATCTGGATGATGCAACCCGTAAACAGCTGAGCCACGGTCAGAAAGTGACCGAGCTGCTGAAACAGAAACAGTATGCGCCGATGTCTGTCGCGCAACAGGGTCTGGTGCTGTTTGCTGCTGAGCGCGGCTTCCTGAACGACGTTGAACTGGCGAAAATCGGTAGCTTCGAAGCCGCCCTGCTGGCGTTCGCGGATCGCGACCACGCTGAGCTGATGGCTGAAATCAACCAAGCGGGCAACTTTAACAACGACATCGAAGCGAAGCTGAAAGGCCTCCTCGAAACGTTTAAAGCAACCCAGTCCTGGTAATGTCTGGCGGCTTGTCTGAAAAGGCAGGCCGCAAGGCTTTGAGGAGAAGCTAATGGCCGGTGCAAAAGAAATACGTACCAAGATTGGAAGCGTAAAAAATACGCAGAAGATCACCAAAGCGATGGAAATGGTCGCCGCCTCCAAAATGCGTAAAACGCAGGAACGCATGGCGGCCAGCCGTCCGTATGCAGATACCATGCGCAAAGTGATTGGTCACCTTGCTCTCGGTAATCTGGAATACAAGCACCCTTACCTGGATGAGCGTGACGTTAAGCGCGTCGGCTACCTGGTCGTTTCGACTGACCGCGGGCTTTGTGGTGGTTTGAACATTAACCTGTTCAAAAAATTGCTGGCAGATATGAAGGGCTGGGCTGATAAAGGTGTGCAGAGCGATCTGGCCATTATCGGTTCTAAAGGCAATTCATTCTTCGGCTCTGTCGGTGGCAACATCGTGGCACAGGTCACTGGTATGGGCGACAAGCCTGCACTGTCTGATCTTATCGGCCCGGTAAAAGTGATGTTGCAGGCCTATGATGAAGGTCGCATCGACAAGCTGTATATCGTCGGCAACAAGTTTAATAACACCATGTCTCAGACTCCGACCATTACCCAACTGCTGCCGTTACCGCCAGCGGAAGGTGAAGAAGAGATGAAGGCGAAGACCTGGGATTACCTGTACGAACCCGATCCGAAAGCGCTGCTGGATACCCTGCTGCGCCGTTATGTCGAATCGCAGGTTTATCAGGGTGTGGTGGAAAACCTGGCCAGTGAGCAGGCTGCACGTATGGTGGCAATGAAAGCTGCAACCGATAACGGCGGAAACCTGATCAAAGAGCTGCAGTTGGTTTACAACAAAGCTCGTCAGGCCAGCATCACCCAGGAACTTACCGAGATCGTCTCGGGAGCCTCCGCGGTTTAACCAGGCATATATCCTGTCGCGCGAGCGCGGCCGGATATTCTCGTATTAGGTAGAGGATTCAAGATGGCAGCTGGAAAGATTGTCCAGATTATCGGCGCCGTAGTTGACGTCGAATTCCCTCAGGACGCGGTACCGCAGGTATATAGCGCGCTTGAGGTTCAAAATGGTGACGCTCGTCTGGTGCTGGAAGTTCAGCAGCAGCTGGGTGGTGGCGTGGTTCGTACCATCGCCATGGGTACTTCTGACGGCCTGAAGCGCGGTCTGCAAGTTACCGACCTGAAAAAACCGATCCAGGTACCGGTTGGTAAAGCAACCCTCGGCCGTATCATGAACGTATTGGGCGAACCAATCGACATGAAAGGCGACCTGCAGAATGATGACGGCACCACCGTAGAGGTTTCCTCTATTCACCGTGCTGCGCCTTCTTATGAAGATCAGTCTAACTCGCAAGAGCTGCTGGAAACCGGCATCAAGGTTATCGACCTGATGTGTCCGTTCGCTAAGGGCGGTAAAGTCGGTCTGTTCGGTGGTGCGGGTGTAGGTAAAACCGTAAACATGATGGAGCTGATCCGTAACATCGCGGCTGAGCACTCAGGTTACTCGGTATTTGCTGGTGTGGGTGAGCGTACTCGTGAGGGTAACGATTTCTACCACGAAATGACTGACTCCAACGTTATCGATAAAGTAGCGCTGGTGTATGGCCAGATGAACGAGCCGCCGGGTAACCGTCTGCGCGTAGCACTGACCGGTCTGACCATGGCGGAGAAATTCCGTGATGAAGGCCGTGACGTTCTGCTGTTCATCGACAACATCTACCGTTACACCCTGGCCGGTACTGAAGTATCAGCACTGCTAGGTCGTATGCCATCTGCGGTAGGCTACCAGCCAACGCTGGCAGAAGAGATGGGTGTGTTGCAGGAGCGTATTACCTCCACTAAGACCGGTTCAATCACCTCTGTACAGGCCGTTTACGTTCCTGCGGATGACTTGACTGACCCGTCACCAGCAACCACCTTTGCTCACTTAGACTCAACCGTTACGCTGAGCCGTCAGATCGCCTCTCTGGGTATCTACCCCGCCGTTGACCCGCTGGATTCAACCAGCCGTCAGCTGGATCCACTGATCGTGGGTCAGGAGCACTACGACGTTGCGCGTGGCGTACAGTCTCTGCTGCAGCGTTACCAGGAACTGAAAGACATCATCGCCATCCTCGGTATGGACGAGCTGTCTGAAGAAGACAAACTGTTGGTGGCACGTGCGCGTAAGATTCAGCGCTTCCTGTCTCAGCCGTTCTTCGTTGCTGAAGTCTTCACCGGTTCTCCAGGTAAGTACGTGACCCTGAAAGACACTATTCGTGGCTTCAAAGGCATCATGGAAGGCGAATTCGACCACCTGCCAGAGCAGGCGTTCTACATGGTCGGCGCTATCGAAGAAGCTGTAGAAAAAGCGAAGAAACTGTAATAACGGTTTCCCAGGAGGAATAGTATGGCTATGACTTATCATCTGGACGTTGTCAGCGCGGAGCAACAAATGTTCTCCGGTCTGGTTGAGCGCATCCAGGTGTCAGGTAGCGAAGGTGAGCTGGGTATTTACCCTGGCCACGCCCCGCTGCTGACAGCCATCAAGCCTGGTATGATTCGCATCGTGAAACAGCACGGCGAAGAGGAGTATATCTACCTCTCTGGCGGCGTGCTGGAAGTACAGCCGGGCAGCACGACCGTTCTGGCCGACACCGCGATTCGCGGTGAAGACCTCGACGAAGCGCGCGCGCTGGAAGCGAAACGTAAAGCAGAAGAGCACATGAACAGCAGCCATGGTGACGTGGACTATGCTCAGGCCTCTGCGGAACTGGCGAAAGCTATCGCGAAACTGCGTGTAATCGAGCTGACCAAGAAAGCGATGTAATCAGGCTTTATGCGTCACGAAATGCCAGCCCATTGGGTTGGCATTTTTTTTGCGCGCGATAAATCGCCCCGCTTTGGGTGAGTGCGATGTTGTCGTGCTCAGCCGACCGATTGCATCGGCAAAATGCATCGTGTGATGTCCAGGCCGGAACTGGTTTTATCCCCGATCATCCTTTCATCTTTATCCGCTAATTTCGCCCCGAGAAAAATGTAGTAATCTCAGGGGTAAACCTTACACTTTCGAAAGTTAAATTGAGTCTGGATAGTTATGTCTACAAGCGCGATGAGTGTGGTGATCCTGGCCGCTGGCAAAGGCACCCGAATGTATTCCGATCTGCCGAAAGTTCTGCATACCCTGGCAGGCAAACCGATGGTTCAGCATGTGATCGATGCCGCGACCGGCCTCGGTGCCCAGCAGCTGCATCTGGTGTACGGTCACGGCGGCGATTTATTGCAAGAGAAACTGGCCCACAATACCTTGAACTGGGTATTGCAGGCTGAACAGCTGGGTACCGGCCATGCGATGCAGCAGGCGGCACCTTTCTTTGCTGATGACGAAGATATTTTGATGCTGTACGGCGACGTACCGCTGATCTCCCAACCGACATTGCAACGCCTGCGTGATGCCAAACCTGAAGGCGGCATCGGTTTGCTGACGGTGGTGTTGGATAATCCGACCGGTTATGGCCGCATTGTGCGTGAAAATAACACGGTGACAGGCATTGTTGAGCAGAAAGATGCCTCAGCCGAACAGCTGAAAATCCCTGAGATTAACACCGGCATTCTGATTGCTAACGGCGGGGACCTAAAACGCTGGCTAGCACAGCTGAATAACAACAATGCGCAGGGTGAATTCTATATCACTGACATCATTGCCATGGCGCATCATGAAGGCCGCGTGATCAATGCGGTGCACCCGGCCCGTATCAGCGAAACCGATGGCGTGAACAATCGTCTGCAGCTGGCCACGCTTGAGCGCGCATATCAGAGCGAGCGGGCAGAACAACTGCTGCTGGCGGGCGTCATGCTGCGCGATCCTGCTCGTTTTGACCTGCGCGGAACGCTGCAACATGGACGTGACGTCGAAATCGATACCAACGTTATCATCGAAGGCACGGTGACATTGGGCAACCGCGTCAGGATAGGCGCTGGGTGCATCATCAAAAACAGCGTGATTGGCGATGATTGCGAAATCAGCCCTTATTCAGTCATCGAAGATGCCTCTTTAGCCGCTGCCTGCACCGTAGGTCCGTTCGCGCGTCTGCGCCCTGGCAGCGAGTTGGCGGAAGAGGCACACGTTGGCAATTTCGTTGAGATGAAAAAGGCCACCCTGGGCAAAGGCTCTAAAGCTGGCCATCTCTCTTATCTCGGTGACGCCGAAATTGGCGCGGGTGTGAATATCGGTGCAGGCACCATTACCTGTAACTACGATGGCGCGAATAAATCGAAGACCATTATCGGCGACGATGTGTTTGTCGGCTCCGATACCCAGCTGGTGGCTCCGGTCACCGTCGCGGCTGGCGCGACCATCGCAGCAGGTACTACGGTAATGAAAGATGTCACCGCAGCCGATTTGGTCTACAACCGTAAAGAACAGAATCAGAAGTCTGGCTGGCAGCGTCCGGTTAAGAAAAATAAATTTTAAGGGTCGGCAAAGATCGGCCCGTGAAAAAAACTACCCGAAATCATTCGAGTTTCAGAAAGGTGGTAAGCGCGAATCCTCAGTCACTGACTTCAGTCAGTGACTGAGGTGAATGCGCCTGGCCAACGCACCTGAAATTTGAAGTATGAAGGGTAGATCCCCCACTCTCTACAAGGCTCGGGGAAATCAGGTCAGAAGACAACGCAATGGCCGAAAGCCATGAAGTCAGGAAACTATTATGTGTGGAATTGTTGGTGCAGTAGCGCAGCGTGATATCGCAGAAATTCTGCTGGAAGGTCTGCGTCGTCTTGAGTATCGCGGTTATGACTCTGCGGGTCTGGCCGTTGTCGATCGCCAGGGACATATGACGCGTCTGCGTCGTCTTGGCAAAGTGGCTAATCTGGCCGAAGCCGCAGAGCAGCAGCCACTGATTGGTGGCACTGGTATTGCTCATACGCGTTGGGCAACCCACGGTGAGCCATCAGAAGCCAATGCGCATCCGCATGTCTCTGAGCACATTATCATTGTGCATAACGGTATCATTGAGAACCATGAGCCATTGCGTGCGCAGATGATCGAACGCGGTTACCAATTTGCCTCCGAAACCGACACCGAAGTGGTGGCGCATCTGGTGCACTGGGAGCAGAAGCAGGGCGGCACATTGCGCGAAGTGGTACTGCGCGTGATCCCGCAACTGCGCGGTGCTTATGGCATGGTGATCATGGACAGCCGCGATCCCTCCGTGCTGGTGGCTGCGCGTTCTGGTAGCCCCTTGGTGATTGGCCGTGGCGTGGGTGAAAACTTTATCGCTTCTGACCAACTGGCGCTGCTGCCGGTGACCCGCCGCTTTATGTACCTGGAAGAGGGCGATATTGCGGAGATTACTCGCCGCGAAGTCACCATCATCGATCGTGATGGCAAACCAGCCAAACGTGCGGAAATCGAATCCACCGCGCAGTACGATGCCGGTGATAAAGGTGCCTATCGTCACTACATGCAGAAAGAGATCTACGAGCAGCCGAACGCGATTAAAAACACCATTACCGGTCGTTTTAATCATGGGCAAATCGATCTCAGTGAACTGGGTGCCAATGCCGAAGCCTTGCTGAGCAAGGTTGAGCATATCCAGATTATCGCCTGCGGTACCTCGTATAACTCCGGGATGGTGTCACGCTACTGGTTTGAGTCGCTGGCCAACATTCCTTGCGATGTGGAAATCGCCTCCGAATTCCGCTATCGCAAATCCGCTGTGCGTAAAAACAGCCTGCTAATCACCTTGTCGCAATCGGGTGAAACCGCCGATACGCTGGCCGCACTGCGTCTGTCAAAAGAACTGGGTTATCTTGGATCGCTGGCCATTTGTAACGTTGCCGGCTCTTCGCTGGTGCGTGAATCCGATCTGGCGCTGATGACCAAAGCCGGCACCGAAATTGGTGTGGCCTCGACCAAAGCCTTCACCACCCAATTGGCAGTGTTGCTGATGCTGGTGGCGAAACTGGGTCGTCTGCACGGTATGAAGCCGGAAACCGAGCACGAGATCGTGCATGCGCTGCAGGCCTTACCGAGCCGTATTGAGCAGATGCTGGCACAAGACAAAGTGATTGAAAGCCTGGCGGAAGGTTTCTCGGATAAGCATCATGCGTTGTTCCTGGGCCGTGGCGATCAGTATCCGATCGCGATGGAAGGCGCGCTGAAGCTGAAAGAGATCTCCTACATCCACGCAGAAGCCTACGCCGCCGGAGAGCTGAAACACGGCCCGCTGGCGCTGATTGATGCCGATATGCCAGTGATTGTCGTTGCGCCGAATAACGAGCTGCTGGAGAAGCTGAAATCGAACATTGAAGAGGTGCGCGCGCGCGGCGGTCTGCTGTATGTGTTTGCCGATCAGGATGCGGGTTTCAGCGACAGCGAGGGCATGAAAATCATCTCACTGCCACACGTCGAAGAGGTGATTGCACCGATCTTCTACACCGTGCCGTTGCAGCTGCTTTCGTATCATGTTGCGCTGATTAAAGGCACCGACGTTGACCAGCCACGTAACCTGGCAAAATCGGTTACCGTTGAATAATCTATAAAAAGGGCGGGCCTGCAACGGGTCCGCTTGCTTTTTAAACGGTGTCATATAACTGTCATATTTCGTACATTTCACTGTCATCAAACTGTCCTATTTTCCCTCCAGCAGCAATCACTGACTCCTACTAAAAAGGCATTGAGCCTGATTTTTTTAAATCCCCTGGAGGGAACATGACACTGATGCGTACATCCGTAGCCCGAATCCTCGCCGCCACCTTCGCAGTAAGCGCGGTATCTGCTTTTGCAGCCACCGACCTGACTGGCGCTGGCGGTACATTCCCGGCACCGGTTTATGCCAAGTGGGCAGCAGAATACAAGCAAGCCACCGGTAGCAAAATCAACTATCAGGGTATTGGTTCTTCAGGCGGCGTTAAGCAGATCATCGCTAAAACCGTTGATTTCGGTGCGTCAGATGCGCCGATGGCTGATGCCGATTTGGAAAAAAATGGTCTGTTCCAGTTCCCTACCGTTATCGGTGGCGTGGTGCTGGCCGTTAACATCCCAGGCGTGAAATCAGGTGAATTGACTCTCGACGGCAAAACCGTTGGCGACATCTACCTGGGCAACATCAAAAAGTGGAATGACCCGGCGATCACTAAACTGAACCCCGGCGTGAAACTGCCAGACACCAACATCAACGTGGTTCGCCGTGCTGATGGTTCAGGTACTTCTTTCGTGTTCACCAGCTACCTGTCTAAAGTCAACGCAGACTGGAACAGCAAAATTGGTAAAGGTAACACCGTTAACTGGCCAACCGGTCTGGGTGGTAAAGGTAACGACGGCGTAGCTGCATTCGTACAGCGTCTGCCGGGTTCAATTGGCTACGTTGAATATGCGTACGCTAAGCAGAACAACCTGACCTACACCAAACTGGTTGATGCTGACGGTAAATCTGTTGCACCAAGCGAAGCCAGCTTTGCTAACGCAGCCAAAGGCGCAAACTGGAGCGAGTCTTTCGCTCAAGACCTGACCTTCCAGAAAGGCAACGATGCATGGCCGATCACCTCAACCACTTTCATCCTGATCTACAAAGACCAGGCGAATGCTGAGAAAGGTGCTGAAGTGCTGAAGTTCTTCGACTGGGCTTACAAAGGCGGCAGCAAAACTGCAACCTCACTGGATTACGCCGCGCTGCCAGAAAGCGTTGCTAACCAGATTCGTACTGCCTGGAAAGCGAACATCAAAGACAGCTCAGGCAAAGCGATTTACAAGTAAGTGAATGACCCGGTCAGTCTCCCCTGACTGACCAACCCGATGGGCGGCATGGTATGCCGCCCTGAACTTCCTCTGAGAACCGAGAAACTTATGGCTGCCACTAAGCCGACGTTCAAAGCCCCAGGTAAACAAGGTGACATGATTTTCGGCGCGCTGGTGAAACTTTCCGCGCTTATCGTGTTGTTGTTGATGGGTGGCATTATCGTCTCCCTGATTTTCTCCTCCTGGCCAAGCATCCAAAAATTTGGTTTTTCCTTCTTATGGACCAAAACCTGGGATGCGCCAAACGAACAATTTGGTGCGCTGGTACCGATTTACGGCACCCTCGTCACCTCCATCATTGCCTTGATCATCGCTGTGCCGGTGAGCTTTGGCATTGCGCTGTTCCTGACGGAACTGGCGCCAAACTGGTTGCGTCGCCCGCTGGGTACCGCGATTGAGCTGCTGGCCGCGATCCCGAGTATCGTTTACGGCATGTGGGGCCTATTCATCTTCGCCCCGCTGTTCGCTGAGTACTTCCAGACGCCGGTCGGCAACGTGATGTCGAACATTCCGATTGTGGGCACCCTGTTCTCAGGCCCGGCATTCGGTATCGGTATTCTGGCGGCAGGTGTCATTCTCGCCATCATGATCATCCCGTACATTGCTTCGGTGATGCGTGATGTGTTTGAGCAGACGCCAGTAATGATGAAAGAGTCCGCTTACGGCATTGGTTGCACCACGTGGGAAGTGATCTGGCGCATCGTGCTGCCATTCACCAAAAACGGCGTAATCGGTGGCGTGATGCTCGGTCTGGGTCGTGCTTTGGGTGAAACCATGGCGGTGACCTTTATCATCGGTAACACCTACCAGCTCGACAGCGCCTCGCTGTTTATGCCGGGCAACAGCATCACCTCTGCGCTGGCGAACGAATTCGCTGAAGCCGAGTCGGGTGTGCACGTGGCCGCGCTGATGGAACTGGGTCTGATCCTGTTCGTGATTACCTTTATCGTGCTGGCGATCTCTAAACTGATGATCCTGCGTCTGGCGAAGAGTGAAGGAGCCCGTTCATGACAGCTATTGAAATGCAGGCTCGCGCTGAGCTGGAAGCGTCTCGCCGCAAAATGCAGGCGTGGCGCAGTACCAAAAACAAAATCGCTCTGACCTTGTCGATGCTGACCATGGCCTTTGGCCTGTTCTGGCTGATTTGGATTCTGTTCACTACCGTCACCAAGGGCATTGATGGTCTGAGCTGGTCACTGTTCACCGAATCTACCCCGCCGCCGAACACTGCGGGTGGTGGTTTAGCCAACGCCCTGGCAGGCAGTGGGTTACTGATTCTGTGGTCAACGGTGATTGGTACACCGCTGGGTATCATGGCCGGTATCTATCTTGCCGAGTATGGTCGCAAGCACTGGCTGGCAGAAGTGATTCGTTTCATCAACGACATCCTGCTTTCTGCCCCCTCCATTGTGGTCGGTCTGTTCGTCTACACCATCGTGGTGGCACAGATGCAGCACTTCTCTGGCTGGGCGGGTGTGGTGGCGCTGGCGCTGTTACAGATTCCTATCGTGATTCGTACCTCGGAAAACATGCTGCGTCTGGTACCAGACAGCATGCGTGAAGCGGCTTATGCACTGGGTACGCCGAAGTGGAAGATGATTTCTGCCATCACGTTGAAAGCCTCGGTATCCGGGATTATCACCGGTGTGCTGCTGGCCGTGGCACGCATCGCGGGCGAAACCGCACCGCTGCTGTTTACTGCGCTGTCGAACCAGTTCTGGAGCACCGACATGATGCAGCCGATCGCCAACCTGCCGGTGACGATTTTCAAATTCGCCATGAGCCCGTTTGCCGAGTGGCAAAGCCTGGCATGGGCGGGTGTGTTGATCATTACCCTGTGCGTGCTGCTGCTGAACATTGTCGCGCGAGTGGTTTTCGCCAAGGGCAAACATTAATTTCCCGGCGCGGCTTCGGCGGCGCTGCACATGAGAGATGAGCAATGAGTATGGCAACGACTTCTGCCGGTAAAATTCAGGTTCGCAATCTGAACTTCTATTACGGAAAGTTTCACGCTCTGAAGAACATTAACCTGGATATCGCGAAGAACCAGGTCACCGCCTTCATCGGACCATCAGGCTGTGGTAAATCCACCCTGCTGCGCACCTTCAACAAAATGTACTCGCTCTATCCAGAGCAGCGTGCTGAAGGTGACATTCTGTTGGATGGCGACAATATTCTGGCTTCCCATCAGGATATCGCCCTGCTGCGCGCACGCGTGGGCATGGTGTTCCAGAAGCCAACGCCGTTCCCGATGTCGATTTATGACAACATCGCGTTTGGCGTACGTCTGTTTGAAAAGCTGTCACGTGCCGATATGGACGAGCGTGTGCAGTGGGCGCTGACCAAAGCAGCGCTGTGGAATGAAACCAAAGACAAGCTGCATCAGAGCGGTTACAGTCTCTCCGGCGGTCAGCAGCAGCGTCTGTGCATCGCACGCGGCATCGCGATTCGCCCGGAAGTGCTGTTGCTGGATGAGCCATGCTCAGCCCTCGACCCGATCTCTACCGGTCGTATTGAAGAGCTGATCACCGAGCTGAAGCAGGATTACACCGTGGTGATCGTGACGCACAACATGCAGCAGGCCGCGCGTTGTTCTGACCATACCGCTTTCATGTATCTGGGCGAGCTGATCGAATTCAGCGACACCGATACACTGTTTACTAAGCCCGCGCAGAAGCAGACCGAAGATTACATCACCGGTCGTTACGGCTGATTCAGGAGACGCACATGGACAATTTGAATCTGAACAAACACATCTCCGGTCAGTTCAACGCGGAGCTGGAACACATTCGCACCCAGGTGATGATCATGGGTGGCATGGTGGAGCAGCAGCTTACCGATGCCATTACCGCGATGCACAACCAGGATGGCGAGCTGGCACGTCGCGTGATCGACGGTGACCAGAAGGTCAATATGATGGAAGTGGAGATTGATGAAGCCTGCGTGCGCATCATCGCCAAACGTCAGCCTACCGCCAGCGACTTGCGCCTGGTGATGGCAATCATCAAGACCATCTCTGAGCTGGAACGTATCGGTGACGTCGCTGAGAAAATCAGCCGCACGGCGCTGGAGAAGTTCAGCCAGCAGCACCTGCCGCTGCTGGTGAGCCTGGAGTCTCTGGGTCGCCACACCGTGCAGATGCTGCACGACGTGCTGGATGCCTTCGCGCGTATGGATCTGAATGAAGCCATTAAGATCTATCGTGAAGATAAGAAGGTCGACAAAGAGTACGAAGGCATTGTGCGTCAGCTGATGACCTACATGATGGAAGATCCACGCACCATCCCAAGTGTACTGACGGCGCTGTTCTGTGCCCGCGCTATCGAGCGTATCGGTGACCGTTGCCAGAACATCTGCGAAATTATCTTCTATTTCGTTAAAGGTCAGGATTTCCGTCACGTTGGCGGCGACAAGCTGGATGAACTGCTGTCAGGTGATGACGGCAGCAATAAACCCTCTTAATTGCCGTTTCGGCTGCCTGTTGCCACTGTAGCAAACAGGCAGCCATCTTCATTTCTGATTGGTCTCCGCGATTCCCTCTCTTTATACTTGGCGCACTTTTTTCTGCCAGGTGCTGTTAAATGTCTTCCCCAATAACGAAAAAAAACGCCGTGACGCCGGCAAAAGCGATGGTTGCTGCCATTAGTGGCTATGCGATGGACGGCTTCGATCTGTTAATTCTGGGCTTTATGTTACCGGCAATCAGCGTCTCGCTGGCGCTCGATCCCTCTCAGGCCGGTTCGCTGGTCACCTGGACGCTGATCGGCGCGGTGATCGGTGGCATTGTGTTTGGTCATCTCAGCGATCGCTATGGTCGTATCCGTATTCTTACCGTGACGATCCTGATGTTCTCAATCTTCACCGGGCTGTGCGCGGTGGCGCAGGGCTACTGGGATCTATTGGCCTACCGCACGCTGGCGGGCGTGGGCTTAGGCGGTGAGTTTGGTATTGGCATGGCGCTGATTGCGGAAGCCTGGCCGAAGGAGAAGCGTAATCGCGCCTCGGCATGGGTCGGCATTGGCTGGCAGCTCGGTGTGCTGCTGGCCGCCTTTATCACGCCGCCATTGCTGAGCGTGATTGGCTGGCGCGGCATGTTCCTGGTGGGCTTACTGCCTGCGCTGGTGTCGTTTGTGATTCGCCGCAGTATGGGCGAGCCGGAAGGCTTCACGCGTCACGTGGAAAAAACACCGCAGCTGTCGTTCGCCGCACGTATCAAACTGCTGTTTGCCGATCGTGCCACCAGCAAAGCCAGTCTGGGCATCTTTATTCTCTGCTCGGTGCAGAATTTCGGCTACTACGGTCTGATGATCTGGATGCCAAGTTACCTCTCATCCAGCTTTGGTTTTAGCCTGACCAAATCCGGCTTGTGGACGGCGGTGACCGTGGTGGGCATGACCTTTGGTATCTGGCTGTTTGGCGTATTGGCCGATCGCTTCGCGCGCTGGAAAATCTTTCTGCTGTACCAGTTTGGCGCGGTCGCCATGGTGGTGGTGTATGCGCAGTTGCGCGATCCTACCGTCATGCTGTTTACCGGCGCGATCATGGGGATGTTTGTGAACGGCATGATTGGCGGTTACGGCGCGCTGATCTCGGACACCTTCCCACCTCAGGCGCGCGCAACCGCGCAGAACGTGTTGTTCAACCTTGGACGCGGTGTCGGCGGCTTTGGTCCACTGGTGATTGGTCTGCTGGCGGCGCAAATCTCGTTTACCGCGGCGATCACGCTGCTGGCGCTGATTTACCTGCTGGATATCGTGGCGACGTTGTTCCTGCTGCCGAAGAAGCAGAGTAACGAGGATTCGCTGGGCGCGATTGGCTAAGGCGTTTAGGTTACCTGGTGCGCATAAATGCGCACCCGATTAGATCTTACCTGCGAACTGTTCAAAATCGCACACCGGCCTCTGTAGGGGTAGCACCAGGTTCCACCGGGCACACAGGGAACAGATCAGACCGACCACAGAGGTTACACTTTTGTGGTCAGTCGATTTGAATCATGCATTGCCCGGACATCCTGCGCCGGTTTCTGCAGGGGCGACATTCATGCCGCCCTGGGTTTACACCAAATCCCAACCCCTTGCGCGCCACAGCGCTGGCAATTGCGCCATATCGTCAAAGCGCGTCACCAGCGGATGATCCAACTCCGGATTGTGCGCATCAGCGCAATAGTAAAATACCGGAATGCCCGCCGCGATCCCCGCACGCGCACCGGCCTCTGAATCATCCACCAGAATGCACTTCTCAATCGGCACCTGCATTTGCTCCGCCGCGTGATACATCAACTCGGGGTCGGGCTTCCAGTGGTTAATGTCATAACCGCTGTATAGCCGACCTTCGAGGTATGGCAGCATGCCGGTTAAACCCAGCGAGTGCTGCATCTTCTTCACTGTCCCGTTCGAGACCACGCACATCGGCACTTTCACGCTTTCCACCAGCGCTTTGGCACCGGCAATCGGCTTCAGGTCGAGGTCAAACAGGCGGGCGACATCAGCGCGATAGGCGGTTTCGAATTCTTCAATGGGAACGTCGATTTGATGCTGCGCCAGTACATCCCGCACGATGTCATAGAGCTTAACCCCTTTGTACTGCTCAAACATCTGCTGCAAAGAGAGCTCAATACCGTATTGGGCAAAGGTGTTGACGTAAGATTGCGTACAGATCACTTCACTGTCGACCAGCGTACCGTCGCAATCGAAAAACACACATTCAACTGACATCGCACATCATCCTTTTATTAAACAACCAGCTGACACTCTAGCGCACTCAGCGCAGAAAGCGACCCCGGCAACCGTTTGCGAATAATCAGTGTTTTGCCCGACTAAAATCTATAGGATACGCGGCGATAAATTTTTTTCCGGGACAGTTGAATGAACAATCAGGGCTTGTTGCAGCGCATCTTTAAGCTGCAGGAACACGGCACAACCGCGCGCACCGAAGTGATCGCCGGTTTCACGACTTTCCTGACGATGGTGTACATCGTCTTTGTAAACCCGCAAATTTTGGGCGCGGCAGGCATGGATACCCAGGCGGTGTTTGTCACCACCTGTTTGATAGCGGCCTTTGGCAGCATCCTGATGGGGCTGGTGGCGAATTTGCCGGTGGCACTGGCACCGGCGATGGGGCTGAACGCTTTCTTCGCGTTTGTGGTGGTTGGCGCCATGGGTTACTCATGGCAGGTTGGCATGGGGGCGATCTTCTGGGGGGCGCTCGGTCTGCTGATCCTCACGCTGCTGCGCGTACGTTACTGGATGATTGCCAACATCCCAATGAGCCTGCGCGTCGGCATCACCGCCGGTATCGGCCTGTTTATCGCTATGATGGGGCTGAAAAACGCCGGTATCATCGTGCCGAATGCCGACACCATTGTGACGGTCGGGAACCTGACCTCGCATAGCGTACTGCTGGGGGCGCTGGGCTTCTTCATTATCGCGATTCTGGCCTCACGCAATATCCACGCGGCGGTGCTGGTATCAATTGTGGTCACTACGGCGATTGGCTTGGCCATTGGCGATGTGAAATTCAGCGGTGTGTTTGCCGCGCCGCCGGCAGTGACATCGGTGGTGGGTCAGGTCGATATTAAAGGGGCGTTCAACATCGGTATGGCGGGAGTGATCTTCTCCTTTATGCTGGTCAACCTGTTCGACTCTTCCGGCACGCTGATCGGTGTCACCGATAAGGCCGGACTGACCGATGAAAAGGGCACTTTCCCGCGCATGAAGCAGGCGCTGTATGTCGATAGCATCAGCTCGGTGACCGGTTCGCTGATCGGCACTTCTTCGGTGACGGCGTATATCGAAAGCTCTTCAGGTGTGGCGATTGGTGGCCGCACCGGTTTGATGGCGGTGATCACCGGCATTCTGTTCCTGCTGGTGATGTTCCTGTCGCCGCTGGCTGCGATGGTGCCGGCCTATGCGGCCGCTGGAGCGCTGATTTACGTTGGCGTATTGATGACGGCATCGCTGTCACGCGTGCGCTGGGACGATCTTACCGAAGCGGTCCCGGCGTTTGTCACGGCGGCGATGATGCCTTTCAGCTTCTCGATCACCGAAGGTATCGCGCTGGGCTTCATCTCGTACTGTGTGATGAAGCTTGGCACAGGACGCTGGCGTGAAATCAGCCCGTGCGTGGTGATTGTTGCCCTGTTGTTTGTGCTAAAAATCGCGTTTATCGACGCGCACTAAAAATAACAGGCCGCGATTGCGGCCTGTTTTGTTAGAGATGTCCGATTTCTTGCGGTGTGGGAGTGAGGCTGGTCAGACGCAGCGAGCGCGGGCCAATATTCGGTTTGCTCATTTCAACGTTGCGCAATGGCTGCCATTGCTGCTGTGCATCAATCTCCCACAGGCATAAGCGCTCAGTGCCCGGAGAGAGCGCGCACGACCACACCAGCATCGGCTCGGCATCACATACCGCCTGAATATCCGGAAACACGCTGGAGCGCAGACGGCCGGCAGCAGGGTGCAACTGCAGCGAACCGGCACCGTTTTCACTTTCACCCGTTAATTTGAGGATGCTCTGGCGCAGCGTCCAGATTTGCGTCACCGCTTCCATGAAATCCTGCTGCGCGTTGATCCACGCCTTTTCACCGGATGAGAGATCCTGCGTGAGCGTGTCCTGCGTCTGACGGCTGTGGGCGCGGACAATCTCCATATCCAATCCCGCCCGCCCGCCTTCTTCCGCCAGCAGCACACCGACCATATTACCGGCGTACGCAATACTAAAGTCAGGGAGGTTTGGATCGGCAAAGCAAGGACGTCCGCTGCTGGTGGTCACAAGCGGCGGGAGTTCACGAATGCCATAAACACGCAGCATGAGCTGAGCCAGCAATTCGCGTGCGGCAAGAAAACGGCTACGGCGCTTGTCAGGGAAGCGCTCGGCGCTGTTAATCACATCCTGTGGAACCCGCAACTGCTCTGAAGAGAGCGGCGAGTTACCCATGCAACGTACAAAATGACTAGCCATCTGTCGCTCCGTGAAAATGGTCAGATAATCATCAGGGCTATTGTAGGAATTTTCTCAGAGGTTTGCATCCGGCATAACATGGAATGACCAAAAATCAGATAAGACCGAAGCGGCGGCTAATCCCATCCGATGAATTTGCATATAACGCTTTTGCTGATTTTGCGCGGATAGGGTGCCGTAAAGTCTGAGGTAGTGTAGGATTTGGGCAACCAAAAGCACATCGAAGTGCGTGAACAATCCACCTCAAGATAATCGTGCCCATCGCAGCAGCATGCACGTCGGAGTTTTTTTATGTCAGTAACTTCACTTACTCGCCAGGAATCAATCTCACTTGATGAATTTCGTCATGGTATGCGCCGCCTGACCGCAGGCGTTTCTTTAGTGACCACCGAGTTTCAGGGCGAAAAGCTGGGTCTGATTGCGACCTCCGTTAGCTCACTGGCTGCCGAGCCGCCAAGCCTGCTGGTGTGTGTTAACCGTAGTGCATCCAGCCACGACGCATTTGTGAATGCTGGCCATTTCGCTGTGAACGTCTTGCGTGAACAGCATGACGATTTATGCGCGCAGTTCAGTCAGTCTGCACGTCGCGCAGAACGCTTCCAGAGCGGTGAGTGGCAAACGCTGAACACCGGTGCACCGGT
This sequence comes from Pantoea sp. BL1, assembly GCF_000963985.1. Lineage (NCBI taxonomy): Bacteria > Pseudomonadati > Pseudomonadota > Gammaproteobacteria > Enterobacterales > Erwiniaceae > Pantoea > Pantoea sp. BL1. The sequence continues at coordinate 43,098 of NZ_JZRH01000031.1, forward strand.
GCTGGCTGATGCATTGGTGAGCTTTGACTGCCAGCTGGAGAAAGTGGTGGAGTGGAATACCCACAGCGTGCTGCTGGCGCGCATCGTTGGCATTTCACTGTCAGGTGAAGCGGCGGAGCCGATGGTGTACTTCAATAGCGGTTTTCACTCGCTGGGCTAATGTGAGTGACAGGCGTCGCGCAATGCCCGACGCCTGGAATCAATCAGGCAAATTTGCTGGCTTCATCAAAGCCAAGGCGCGGTAAACGCGCATGCAGTTTGCTGGCTTCACCGTAGCCAAGGTTAATCAGTAAATTCACCTGCCATTTGCTTTCGCTAAAGAAGGCTTCATTGACTTTTGACGGGTCAAAACCGGACATCGGGCCGGCATCCAGCCCCAGCGAACGTGCCGCCAGAATTAAATATCCTGCCTGCAGGCTGCTATTGCGGAAGGCCGTCTCTTTCGCCAGATCCGGGCTGCTGGTGAACCAGCTGCGTGCATCACCGTGCGGGAAGAGTTTGGGCAGCGCTTCATAGAACTCAGGATCCCACGCCACGATCACCGTTGCCGGTGCTGCCATGGTTTTGTCCACGTTGCCAGAGGAGAGTGCAGGTTTCAGCTTCTCTTTGCCTTCCTGCGAAGTGACAAACACGAACCGTCCTGGTGAACAGTTGGCTGAAGTCGGGCCGAGCGCGGTCAGGCTATAGAGTTGCTGCAGCACATCATGAGAAATCGGTTTGTCCTGCCAGTAGCTGTGGGTGCGAGCGTCATTGAACAGCGCGTTCAGCGCCACGCTGTCAAGCGGTGTACTCATGTTTCTCTCCTGTTCAGGCAGCAACTTGCGCCTAATATTTAGCATCAATCGTGGGTGAGCCCGGTACGCTTTAGCACGGGTCAGCGATCGTTATACTGCAAAGGAGAGGGGGTGCCAAATAACAAAGACGCATGTTTCCCCCAACCAAACAGTGATGGGGGAAACAGGGGGAGGATTACTTCCCAATACAGAAGCTGGAGAAAATCCTGCCGAGCAGATCGTCGGAGGTAAACTCACCGGTGATCTCGCTCAGTGCCTGCTGCGCCAGACGCAGCTCTTCCGCCAGCAGTTCACCCGCCCATGCACCCAGCAGCTGGTCTTTACCCTGCTGTAAGTGAGTGGCTGCTAACTCCAATGCCTGCAGATGGCGTCGGCGTGCCAGGAAGCCACCTTCCATATTGCCAGAGAAGCCCATGCTCTGTTTCAGATGGTCGCGCAGTGCATCCACGCCTTCCCCTGTCCGTGCAGAGAGACGAATCAGTGAGTGGTCATTCACTTCTGTCAGACCCAGCACTTCGCCGGTCATATCGGCTTTGTTACGCACCACGGTAATCGGCAGTTGTGCCGGTAAACGTGCGACAAAATCAGGCCAGATTGCGGCCGCTTCTGTGGCGTCGGTGGTGGTGCCATCCACCATAAACAGCACGCGATCGGCTTGCTCGATTTCCTGCCAGGCGCGTTCAATTCCAATGCGCTCAACTTCATCACTGGCTTCACGCAGCCCCGCAGTATCGATGATGTGCAGCGGCATGCCGTCGATATGAATATGCTCACGCAGCACGTCACGCGTGGTGCCAGCGATATCGGTGACAATCGCGGCTTCACGACCGGCGAGGGCATTCAGCAAGCTGGATTTACCGGCATTAGGACGACCAGCAATCACCACTTTCATTCCTTCACGCAGCAAACTGCCCTGACGCGCTTCGGCACGCACGTTATCAAGATCGCCGATCACCGCATTTAGCTGACCTTCGATTTTGCCATCAGACAGAAAATCGATCTCCTCATCCGGGAAGTCGATAGCGGCCTCCACGTAGATGCGCAGGTGAGTGAGTGCTTCCACGAGTGTATTGATGCGCAGGGAAAATGCGCCTTGCAGTGAGTTTACGGCGGAGCGTGCGGCCTGCTCTGAACTGGCGTCGATCAGGTCGGCGATCGCTTCCGCCTGCGCCAGATCGAGTTTGTCGTTGAGGAACGCACGTTCGGAGAATTCACCCGGCTGAGCGATGCGTACACCCGACAGCGCGACGATGCGTTTCAGCAGCAGATCCAGAATCACCGGGCCGCCGTGACCCTGCAGCTCCAGCACATCTTCGCCGGTGAAAGAGTTGGGGCCAGGAAACCACAGCGCAATCCCCTGATCCAGCACGCTGCCATCCGCATCGTTGAACGGCAAGTAGTCGGCATAGCGCGGTTTCGGCAATTTGCCGAGCACGGCTTGCGCGACGTCAGCGGCTTTGGCGCCGGAAATACGCAGAATGCCGACGCCGCCACGGCCGGGAGGTGTCGCCTGGGCAACGATAGTGTCGCTGTGGCTCATGTCTTTCTCTCTTTTCACATAAAAAAACAGGGCGACATAAATGCCGCCCCTTGAGTATACGCTGCTGTTGTTGCAGTCAGACGTTACGCTTTCTTCTTGTCGCGGCTGTGCAGACCACGTTTTTCCAGCCCGCGATAAATCAGCTGCTGCTGGAGGATGGTCACCAGGTTACTGACGATGTAGTACAGCACCAGACCCGCAGGGAACCACAGGAAGAACACGGTAAAGATAACCGGCATATAGGTCATGATCTTCTGCTGCATCGGATCGGTCACGGTGGTCGGTGACATCTTCTGAATGAAGAACATGGTGATACCCATGATAACCGGCAGAATGTAGTACGGATCCTGCGCGGACAGGTCATGAATCCACAGAATGAACGGTGCATGACGAAGTTCAATCGAACCTGACAGCATGTAGTACAAGGCCAGGAAGATTGGCATCTGGATAACCAGAGGTAAGCAGCCGCCCAGCGGGTTCACTTTCTCTGCCTTGTACAGCGCCATCATTTCCTGGCTCTGCTTCTGCTTGTCATCGCCCAGACGCTCACGCATGGCCTGAATCTTCGGCTGCAGCATGCGCATCTTCGCCATGGAGGTGTACTGCGCTTTGGTCAGCGGGTACATGATGCCACGAACGATGAAGGTGATAACGATAATCGAGAAGCCCCAGTTACCGATAAAGCTGTGCAGGAACTTCAGCAGCTTAAACAGTGGCTGAGAGATGAACCACAACCAGCCGTAATCTACGGTCAGATCCAGGTGAGGCGCGATAGCCGCCATTTTGTCCTGGATTTCCGGGCCTAACCACAGGGTCGCGCCGAGGTCTTGCTGTGCGCCAGCTGCTACGGTAACCGGTGCAGATTTATAACCGATAGCCGCAATGCCATTGCCGAGGTTGCTGGTGTACAGCGTATTGTTACCCTGAGTGCGCGGCACCCATGCTGTGGCGAAGTACTGCTGCAGCATCGCCACCCAACCATTGCTGGTGGTCGCGTTCAGGTTCTCGTTATCCGCGATGGTATCGAATTTGTATTTTTCGTATTTCGCTTCGCTGGTCGAGTACGCTGCGCCACGGAAGGTGTGCAGGGCAAAGTTATTGCTGCCGGTATCGCGGTGCTTCGGCAGATCAATGGTCTGCTTCAGCTGACCGAACATCGACACTTCCAGCGGCTGCTGCGAGGCGTTATTGATGTTGTAGTCAACGTTAACCGCGAAGTCGCCACGCTTGAACACGAAGGTTTTGGTATAAACCACACCTTTTTCATCGGTCCAGGTCAGTGGTACACGCAGCTCGGTCTGGCCATCGGCCATCTCGAAGTGATCCTGAGTGGTGGTGAACAGCGGACGAGCGCCATTGTTCGGGTTATCCGGGCCATTACGACCGGTTAAGCCACTCTGCGCCTGATAAACGAAGGCAGGGGTGGTTTCCAGCAACTGGAACGGTGCGTCTGAACCCAGTTTGTCTGGGTAAGTCAGCAGCTGTGCCTGCTCAATATCGCCACCGCGAGTATTGATGCTGAGTGACAGGACATCAGTCTTAACGGTGATCGTTTGGCCCTGACCGCTAGCCGGCACGCCGGAAGAGGCGGCATCACCCGCTGCGCTGCTTGTGTTCTGCGTGGTCTGAGTCTGCTGTGGCTGCGGAGCGTGGTCCGTCTGCCAGGCTTGCCAGATCATAAAAGACACGAACAGAAAAGCGATGAGAAAGAGATTGCGTTGCGAATCCATCGTTAATGTTCTCTGGTATCAAAGGTTTTTGGCGGCACAGGATCGTCACCACCCGGGTTCAAAGGGTGGCATTTTAATACGCGTTTTATCGTCAACCAACTACCTTTTACGACGCCGAAACGGCGTAATGCCTCAATCCCATACTGCGAGCAGGTGGGATGGAACCGACAATGAGGTCCAAGTAGTGGGCTGATGGCGCGTTGATAAACGCGTATCAGGGCGATCAGGAGCCGCGAGCCAGGCGACAGTGACGACGCCATAATTTCTCCAACGCTTCCGTTAACGCACGGTTATCGAGGTCAGCAATCCCCTTTTTCGCCACGATGACAAAATCCATCGCAGGCAGCTCGTGTTGGCGCAGACGAAAGCTTTCACGGGTCAATCGCTTGATCCGGTTGCGTTCATGGGCGCGTTTCACATGCTTTTTGGCGACGGTAAGACCGATGCGGGGATGCCCCAGCGAGTTAAGGCGGCCGAGGATGGTGATTTGCGGCGTACCGGCTCTTTGTGGCTGCTGGAAGACGAAAGTGAAATGAGTGGGAGTTAACAAACGTAACTCCCTGGGAAATGCGAGCTTAACCACGAGGGTTAGCTTTATTACTTAGAAACGGTCAAACGAGCACGGCCTTTAGCACGACGACGTGCCAGAACCTGACGACCATTTTTTGTTGCCATACGAGCACGGAAACCGTGTGAACGGTTGCGCTTCAGTACGGACGGTTGAAAAGTGCGTTTCATGGCGATTTCTACCTAAACTTGAAAATTTTCACTGGGTGACGCGTTTTCGGGCCAGTAAATCGACCTACGCCTCAATGTGTCTTTAATAAAGAGGCGGGATTGTAATAATTGTACAGTCCAGAGTCAATTTACTTCGCAGTTCGCGGCACCTGGAAACCAGATACAGCCCGCTGATTCCGGGCATCAAGGCTTCACGCGATAATGCCGGGTGGGGAATTATACGGGCTATAGGGTAAAGCGCAAGGATCGCGCAGGATCTTCTTGCGATCAATTTGCAGATTTATTGCGCGGAAACGAGAGGCGACCAGAAAAATTGCCTCTTTCAGCAAGATCCCCGCTCGCTTTTTCCACAGAAAGCGTAAACTCATTAGCGCTTCACTAGCCTGTGGATAAATTGGATCAAAACTGTGTAGAAAGGGAAGATCTCTGTGCCGCTTTGCGCTATGATCCGCCCTTCCGCTGACGATCCTCACTGCGATCGCCAGGGATGACTACCGCGGATAGCGGTCGCAGGCGCTTTCTGATCGCCTGTGTCAAAAAAGACAGTTTCTATTATTAGCGCCTGAAATTCTTATCGATTTTGTACGAGTGGAGTCCGCCGTGTCACTTACGCTTTGGCAACAGTGTCTTGCCCGTTTGCAGGATGAGCTTCCTGCCACCGAATTCAGCATGTGGATTCGTCCGCTGCAGGCTGAATTAAACGACAATACGCTGACCTTGTATGCACCAAATCGGTTTGTACTCGACTGGGTTCGGGATAAATATCTCAATAGTATTAATGGGCTGCTGAATGAATTCTGCGGTCCGAATGTGCCTTTGCTGCGTTTTGAAGTTGGCACGCGCCCGGCTGCGCAGGTTGCAGCCAGCCAGCCTGCTATGGCGGCTTACAGCACCCCTGCTCCTGTTGAAAACCGTCCTGCTCCGGCGCAAATCTTGCGTCCAAGCTGGGACTCAGTGCCCGCCCCGGCGGATGTCACCTACCGCTCAAATGTGAATAACCGCCATAACTTCGATAACTTCGTTGAAGGTAAATCTAACCAGCTGGCGCGCGCGGCGGCACGTCAGGTGGCGGATAATCCTGGTGGTGCTTACAACCCGCTCTTCCTTTATGGCGGAACCGGTTTAGGTAAAACTCACCTATTACATGCGGTGGGAAATGGCATTATTGCGCGCAAGCCGAATGCCAAAGTGGTTTACATGCACTCCGAACGTTTTGTGCAGGACATGGTAAAAGCGCTGCAGAACAACGCCATTGAAGAATTTAAGCGTTATTACCGCTCCGTCGATGCACTGTTGATCGATGACATTCAGTTCTTTGCCAATAAAGAGCGCTCGCAGGAAGAGTTTTTCCATACCTTTAACGCGCTGCTGGAAGGCAATCAGCAGATCATTTTGACCTCGGATCGCTATCCAAAAGAGATCAATGGTGTTGAAGATCGCCTGAAGTCGCGCTTTGGCTGGGGATTAACCGTCGCGATCGAGCCGCCTGAGCTGGAAACGCGTGTGGCGATCCTGATGAAGAAAGCGGATGAAAACGATATTCGTCTGCCGGGCGAAGTCGCCTTCTTTATTGCCAAGCGTCTGCGCTCCAATGTGCGTGAGCTGGAAGGGGCGCTGAACCGCGTCATCGCCAATGCCAACTTTACCGGCCGCGCGATCACCATCGATTTCGTGCGCGAAGCGCTGCGCGATTTACTGGCGCTGCAGGAAAAGCTGGTCACCATCGATAACATCCAGAAAACGGTGGCCGAATACTACAAGATCAAAGTCGCGGATTTACTGTCGAAGCGCCGTTCGCGCTCGGTGGCACGCCCGCGTCAGATGGCAATGGCAATGGCGAAAGAGTTGACCAACCATAGCCTGCCGGAAATTGGCGATGCGTTTGGTGGCCGCGATCATACCACCGTGCTCCATGCCTGCCGTAAAATTGAGCAGTTGCGTGAAGAGAGCCACGACATCAAAGAAGATTTCTCTAACCTCATTCGAACATTATCTTCCTGACGCATATGAAATTTATTGTAGAACGTGAGCAGTTGCTGAAACCACTGCAACAGGTTAGCGGCCCGCTTGGTGGACGTCCGACCTTACCGATCCTCGGAAATTTACTGTTGCAGGTGAGTGAAGGCGTACTGCGTCTGACCGGCACCGATTTGGAAATGGAGATGGTGGCCCGCGTTGCATTAACGCAGCCCCACGAGCCCGGTGCGACCACCGTGCCCGCGCGTAAATTCCTCGATATCTGTCGCGGTTTGCCAGAGGGCGCGGAAATTAGCCTGACGCTGGAAGGTGACAGAATGCTGGTGCGTTCTGGCCGCAGCCGTTTTTCCTTATCGACGCTGCCCGCCACTGACTTCCCTAATCTGGATGACTGGCAGAGCGAGGTGGAGTTCACCTTGCCACAGGCCACGCTGAAACGTCTGATTGAAGCGACCCAGTTCTCGATGGCGCATCAGGATGTGCGTTACTACCTCAACGGCATGCTGTTTGAGACCGAAGGTGAAGAGTTGCGCACCGTTGCCACTGATGGTCACCGTCTGGCGGTATGCTCCATGCCGATTGGCCAGGCGTTGCCTAACCATTCGGTGATCGTGCCACGTAAAGGTGTGATTGAATTAGTCCGTTTGCTTGATGGCGGCGAGACTCCGCTGCAGGTACAGATCGGCAGCAGCAACATTCGCGCCCACGTTGGTGACTTTATCTTTACCTCTAAGCTGGTTGATGGCCGTTTCCCGGATTATCGCCGCGTATTGCCGAAAAACCCGGACAAAGCGCTGGAAGCGGGATGCGATCTGCTGAAGCAGGCGTTTGCCCGTGCAGCGATTCTCTCCAATGAGAAATTCCGCGGTGTTCGCATCTATATCACCGAGAATCAGCTCAAGATCACCGCCAATAACCCTGAACAGGAAGAGGCGGAAGAGATGCTGGATGTGTCGTACAGCGGCACTGAACTGGAGATTGGCTTTAACGTGAGTTACGTGCTGGATGTGCTGAATGCGCTGAAGTGCGAAAACGTGCGGTTGCTGCTGACTGATTCGGTTTCGAGTGTGCAGATTGAAGACGTTGCCAGCCCAGCGGCGGCATATGTCGTCATGCCCATGCGCTTGTGATCTTATAGCGGGCTAACTTACTCGCTATTTTGCCCCCGGGCAGTGCTCGTCCCTGGTCACATACTTCAGTATGCTCCCAGGGCCTGCGCGCTGGCCGTGAGCAAACTAGCTTCGCCGTTAACGCCCTCAATTGCAGGGTTAGGTGAAAACCACTTCTTAATGCGCAGCTGGATTCGTTCATGGCTTTAACCCGCCTCCTGATTAAAGATTTCCGCAACATCGAGCAGGCCGATCTCACGCTGGCACCAGGCTTTAATTTCCTCGTGGGTGCTAACGGCAGCGGTAAAACCAGCGTGCTGGAGGCCATCTACACCCTCGGACATGGCCGCGCATTTCGCAGTTTGCAGGCTGGACGCGTGATTCGTCACGATCAGGATGCGTTTGTCCTGCATGGAAGAATTGAAGGCAGCGAGCGCGAATTGGCCGTGGGGCTGACCAAAAATCGCGCCGGTGATAGCAAAGTGCGCATCGACGGCAGTGATGGTCATAAAGTGGCGGAGTTGGCGCAGTTGCTGCCGATGCAGTTGATCACGCCGGAAGGGTTTACTTTGCTCAATGGCGGCCCCAAATATCGTAGAGCTTATATTGATTGGGGCTGTTTCCACTCCGCACCCGGTTTCTTCAATGCCTGGAATAATCTACGGCGTCTGATGAAACAGCGTAACGCCGCGCTGAGACAAGTTTCGCGTTACAGCCAAATTCGCCCGTGGGATCAGGAACTGGTGCCGCTGGCCGAACAGATTAGCCAGTGGCGCGCCGAGTACAGTGCGGCGATCTCGAAAGAGATCATCGCTACCTGCAGTCAGTTTTTACCAGAGTTTGAGTTGTCGTTTTCGTTTCAGCGCGGCTGGGATAAAGAGAGCGACTTTGCCGAACTGCTGGAACGTAATTTCGAGCGCGATCGCGCGCTCACCTATACCGCCAGCGGTCCGCACAAAGCGGATTTTCGCATTCGTGCGGAAGGCACGCCGGTGGAAGATTTACTCTCACGCGGTCAATTAAAGCTGCTGATGTGTGCACTGCGTTTAGCGCAGGGTGAATATCTGACGCGCAGCAGCGGACGTCGCTGTTTGTACCTGATTGATGACTTTGCCTCGGAGCTGGACGATTCGCGTCGTCGGTTGCTTGCCGAGCGCCTGAAAGCCACGCAGGCTCAGGTATTTGTCAGCGCCATTGGTGTCGAACATGTAATCGACATGAGTGACGAAAAGGGCAAGATGTTCCGCGTGGAACAGGGTAAAATAGCGGTTCAACCTGAAGATTAAATGAGCGAGAAACGTTGATGTCGAATTCTTATGACTCCTCAAGTATCAAAGTCCTTAAAGGGCTTGATGCGGTACGCAAACGCCCGGGTATGTATATCGGTGATACCGATGACGGCACCGGTCTGCATCACATGGTATTCGAGGTCGTGGATAACGCAATCGACGAAGCGCTCGCGGGTCACTGTAGTGACATCGTCGTCACCATCCATGCGGACAATTCTGTGTCTGTTCAGGATGATGGCCGTGGTATTCCGACCGGCATTCACCCGGAAGAGGGTGTGTCTGCGGCAGAAGTGATCATGACCGTGTTACACGCCGGCGGTAAATTCGACGATAACTCGTATAAAGTGTCCGGTGGTCTGCACGGCGTGGGCGTGTCAGTAGTTAACGCCCTGTCGCAGAAGCTGGAGCTGACTATTCGTCGCGAAGGCAAAGTCCACCAGCAGATTTATCAGCACGGCGTGCCGCAGGCACCGCTGGCGGTATCCGGTGAAACCGAAGCCACCGGTACGCGCGTCCGTTTCTGGCCGAGCTACGAAACCTTCACCAACGTGATCGAATTCGAATACGACATCCTGGCAAAACGCCTGCGTGAATTGTCGTTCCTGAACTCAGGCGTCTCTATCCGTCTGGAAGACAAGCGTGACGGCAAGAGCGACCACTTCCACTACGAAGGTGGCATCAAGGCGTTCGTTGAGTATCTCAACAAGAACAAAACCCCGATTCATCCGACGGTGTTCTATTTCTCTAATGAGAAAGACGGTATCGGCGTGGAAGTGGCGTTGCAGTGGAATGACGGTTTCCAGGAAAACATCTACTGCTTCACCAACAACATTCCACAGCGCGATGGCGGTACGCACCTTGCGGGCTTCCGTGCGGCAATGACGCGTACGCTGAACGCTTACATGGACAAAGAAGGCTACAGCAAAAAAGCCAAAGTCAGCGCCACCGGTGATGATGCGCGTGAAGGCCTGATTGCTGTCGTCTCGGTGAAAGTACCGGATCCGAAGTTCTCCTCACAGACCAAAGACAAGCTGGTCTCTTCTGAGGTGAAATCTGCGGTTGAGCAGCAGATGAACGAACTGCTGAGCGAATACCTGCTGGAAAACCCGTCAGACGCGAAAATCGTGGTTGGCAAAATCATCGATGCCGCGCGTGCACGTGAAGCGGCACGCCGCGCCCGTGAAATGACCCGTCGTAAAGGCGCGCTGGACTTAGCGGGTCTGCCGGGCAAGCTGGCGGATTGTCAGGAACGTGACCCTGCACTGTCTGAAATCTACTTAGTGGAAGGGGACTCAGCGGGCGGCTCTGCCAAGCAGGGACGTAACCGTAAGAACCAGGCGATCCTGCCGTTGAAAGGTAAAATCCTCAACGTAGAGAAAGCGCGTTTCGACAAGATGCTCTCTTCTCAGGAAGTGGCTACGCTGATCACCGCACTCGGTTGTGGTATCGGACGCGACGAATATAACCCGGACAAACTGCGTTATCACAGCATCATCATCATGACCGATGCCGACGTCGATGGCTCGCACATCCGGACGCTGCTGTTGACCTTCTTCTACCGTCAGATGCCGGAAATCGTCGAGCGTGGTCATGTTTATATTGCTCAGCCGCCACTGTACAAAGTGAAGAAAGGCAAGCAAGAACAGTACATTAAAGATGACGAAGCGATGGATCAGTACCAGATCGCTATCGCGCTTGATGGTGCAACGCTGCACACCAACGCCAGTGCTCCGGCGTTGGGCGGCCAGCCGCTGGAAAATCTGGTGAGTGATTTCAACAGCACCCAGCGCATGATCAAGCGTATGGAACGCCGCTTCCCAACGGCAATGCTGCGTGGCCTGATCTATCATCCAACCCTGAGCGATCTCAGCAATGAAGCTGCGGTTAAAGGCTGGATTGAAGGTTTAGTCGCATACCTGACCGAGCGCGAAGCGCACGGCAGCAGCTATATGGCGCACGTGCGCACCAACAGCGAACTGAACGTGTTCGAACCGGTATTGCGTGTGCGTACGCACGGCGTTGATACCGACTATCCGATGGATAGCGAGTTCATTGATGGACCGGAATACCGCAAAATCTGTGGTTTGGGCGAGCAACTGCGCGGCCTGATTGAAGAAGATGCGTTTATCGAACGTGGCGATCGCCGTCAGCCAGTGACCAGCTTCGAGCAGGCAATTGAGTGGCTGGTGAAAGAGTCACGCCGTGGTCTGTCAGTCCAGCGCTATAAAGGTCTGGGCGAAATGAACCCAGAGCAGCTGTGGGAAACCACCATGGATCCAGATAGCCGCCGCATGCTGCGCGTCACCATCAAAGACGCCATCGCGGCTGACCAGCTGTTCACCACGCTGATGGGCGATGCGGTTGAACCGCGCCGCGCCTTCATAGAAGAGAACGCGCTGAAAGCTGCTAACATCGATATCTGATGTGAACAAAAACCCTTCCATACCTGGAAGGGTTTTTTTTAGCTGTTTAAACCCGAATCGTCCTGCCTACGGATCCGTCCGGCATTTCAATCAACAAGCTGAGTTTTCCACCCATCGCCTCAATATAACGTTTAATAGTAATCAGGCGCTGATCGGCTCCCGCTTGTTCAATCTGTGTGATACGAGGTTGCTTCACCCCCATCGCTTCAGCCACTGTTTTTTGTGACAGCTCCAACTCCTCGCGCAATAACTGCAATCCGGTTTCCAGGATCAGCTCATCAGCCATTTGCTGAATGTCAGCACGTTCAGAGGCAGAAAAGGCGTCATTCAAAAAGTCTTTAAGGTCAGTCATTTGCTTTACCCTCCAGATCAGCCAGGTGGCAGGAAAAAATTTCATCGGCAGATTCAATCATGCGCTGATAAAAATGCTTATCACCCGTTTTATCTCCAGCACACAACACGATAGCTTTACGCTGAATATCGAACGCATAAAACGCGCGAATAGGGTGACCCGCATATTGCACCCTGAGCTCTTTCATATTGTGAAAGCGCGATCCGCTCACCGTGTCAGCGTAGGGGCGGGGGAGCAATGGGCCATAATGCTGAAGGTTTAATAACGCTGCCGCGACGCGTTTTCTTAAGCCACTATCTTGCTGGAGCAACCACTCCTCAAACGGTTCGGTTAATTGGACCTGCCACATAACGCAATCTCCATATAAGTGATTGCTTATACAAATTTATAAGCAATAGCTTATATAGTCAAGTCGCCTCCCGATTGTAAAAGGTCAACGTGCTGACGTGGAAGCGGCAACACAAACTAACCTCCCCCTCCGTTGCCGATTAACTGGTCAATGTGAGCTGAATCGCGCTAGCATTAAACAAACTCTGACTTAACCGAGGATGTTATGGCGATAAAATTGATTGCGATCGATATGGACGGCACGCTGCTTAACCCGCAGCACGAAGTGACGGCGGCGGTGAAATCGGCCATTGGTCGTGCACGCGATAAAGGTGTCTCTATCGTGCTGGCGACTGGCCGTCCATTTGTGGGTGTCGAGCGCTACCTGATGGAACTGGATATGCAGCAGCCCGGTCAGTATTGCATCAGTAACAATGGTGCGCTGGTGCACAGCGCGGACAGCGGCGACGTGGTGGCTGAACAGACGCTCAGTTTTGATGACTATCTCTACCTTGAGCAGCTGGCGCGCGACCTCGGTGTGCATTTCCAGGCGTTCGACAAATCTTTCCTCTACACGCCAAATAAAGACATCAGCGAATACACCATCCATGAAGCCAGCCTGACCGGCATTCCGGTACGCTACCGCGCGGTGGAAGAGATGGACCCGGCCACACGCTTCCCGAAACTGATGATGATCGACAAGCCACATTTGCTGGATAAAGCGATTGCTGGCCTGCCTGCGCGTGCGCGTGACAGCTACACCATCCTGAAAAGTGCCCCGTACTACCTCGAAATTCTCAATCCACTGGTCAACAAAGGCTACGGCGTGAAAATGCTGGCGGACAAACTCGGCCTGCAACAGTCGGAAGTGATGGCGATTGGCGATCAGGAAAACGATTTGGCGATGATTGAGTATGCGGGAACGGGCGTCGCGATGGGCAATGCCATTGATTCAGTCAAAAACATTGCGCAGTTCGTGACCAAAACCAATATGGAAGATGGCGTCGCGCATGCCATTGAAGAGCTGGTGCTGTAATCCTTTCTTTTGCGGGCAGCGCGCAGCTGTCCGCCTCTCTGAACTCATCCTGCAAATGCCCATCGGTCGCCATCAATGCCGACACGACGAATGATCGTTCCGGTTTCCGTGTATGCATACTCCACAAATGATGAACCAGCGAACGGTCAGTCCAGTTTCCGCACAGTGCGCATTGCTACACCATGAATGATCACCCAACGAGCGAGCTTCTCAGTTTCTGCCGAGTACGCACTGATCCTTTATAGGCAATGCCCCAACCCATGCGCAGCTCGATTGCGTCGGAGCTCAATTATGCGCCCATGGATTGTCTATTATGTGATCCAGATTGTAGTACAACCGATTAAGTTAGTACTACAATCGGCATCACTGATTAAGGTGTCAGTTGGGTTTCACCACACGAAAGCAGTAATCTGATGCGCTACCGTCTTTCACTGAATGGAACATCATGACGCAAGAACAATTAAGCAAAACCGAGCGCATCATCCTGACGCTGGGTGAAGAAATTGTAGCAGGGAAGTATGTGCCGGGCGCTGCGTTGCCCGCCGAAGCCGAGTTGTGTGAACGGTTTGGCACCTCGCGCAACATCATCCGCGAAGTATTTCGCTCGCTGATGGCAAAGCGTTTGATGGAGATGAAGCGTTACCGTGGCGCCTTTGTCACGCCGCGCAATCAGTGGAATTACCTCGACAGCGATGTCCTGCAATGGGCACTGGCGCACGATCAAGATCCCAGACTGATTGCCGCCATGAGTGAAGTGCGCGTGCTGGTGGAGCCGCAGATTGCGCGCTGGTCGGCGGAACGCGCGACCTCCAACGATTTGGCGGCGATTGAGCAGGCTTATAACGACATGGTTGCTCATCATCTCGATCGGGAAGCATTCAATGAGGCGGATATCCGCTACCACGAAGCAGTGCTAGCTTCGGTGCACAATCCGGTATTGCAGCAGCTTAACGTGGCGATCAGCCAGTTACAGAAAGCGGTGTTTGCGAAAACCTACATGGCGGATTCCGGCAACATGCCGCGCACCTTAGCCGAACACAAAGCGCTATTTGATGCTATCCGACACCAGGATAGCGATGCGGCGGAGCAGGCGGCGAAAGCGATGATCGCCAGCTCCACTGCCCGACTCAAGGAGATTATGTGACCAGCTATATCGCGATTGATTGGGGCTCAACTAATCTGCGTGCCTGGCATTATCAGCAGGGCAACTGCGTTGATGAGCGCCGGTCAGAAGCGGGCGTCACGCGTCTTGGCGGACGCGCGCCCACAGAGGTATTTGCCAGTGTGACAGATGGCTGGCCAGTGAATGACGTGCCGGTGGTGATGGCGGGCATGGTCGGTAGCAATGCAGGCTGGCTTGCAGTGCCTTATCTGGCCTGTCCGGTGGCGTTGGACCAACTCAGCAGCCGCCTGACCCGCGTTGAAGACAAAGCATGGATCGTGCCGGGATTGAGTGTCGAACGTGCTGACAACTACAACGTGATGCGCGGTGAAGAAACGCAATTGCTAGGTGCCTTAGCGCTGCAACCCGCCACGCAGTATGTGATGCCTGGCACGCATGCCAAATGGGTGCAGGTGGAGCAGCAGCGTGTGCAGGACTTTCGCACGGTGATGACGGGTGAACTGCATCATCTGCTGCTGAAACAGTCGCTGATTGGTGCGGGTTTACCCGAGCAGGAAGAGAATCCGGCCGCTTTCCGTGAGGGCTTAGCGGTCGGCAGCCACGACGCATCGATCCTTTCCCGGCTGTTCGAAGTGCGTGCTTCTCATGTATTGGGCGCACGCGATCGCCGCCATATCAGCGATTTCCTATCCGGCCTGCTGATTGGTCATGAAGTGGCGTTGATGACGCAACACGCGGATCGCAGCCAACCGATCATCATTATTGCTGGAAATGCGCTGGCGCAGCGTTATCAGCAGGCGCTGCAATTTATCGGCATGGATTCAGTCACCCTGGAAGGCGACCGCGCGTTCCAGCATGGAATAAGGAGTATTGCAGATGACCTGGCACACTAAATTGCCATTGATCGCCATCCTGCGTGGCATCACGCCAGACGAGGCCGAAGCGCACGTGGGTGCCCTGATTGAAGCGGGTTTCGATGCCATCGAGATCCCGCTGAATTCACCGGAATGGGCCAAAAGCATCGGCGCGATGGTGCAGACTTTCGGCGATAAAGCGTTGATCGGTGCGGGCACTGTGTTGCATCCGGCGCAGGTCGATGAGCTGGCCACGCTTAACAGTAAGCTGGTAGTGACGCCGAATACCGATGCGGCCGTGATCCGTCAGGCCGTGGCGAAAGGGATGATTGTAGCTGCAGGTTGCGCCACTGCTACCGAAGCCTTCACCGCACTGCAGGCGGGTGCCCAGGCGCTGAAAATCTTCCCATCGTCGGCGTTTGGTCCGGGCTACATCAAGGCTTTGAAAGCGGTGCTGCCGCCGGAAGTGCCGGTGTTTGCGGTGGGCGGCGTGACGCCAGAAAACCTGCATGAATTTTTGGCCGCAGGCTGCATTGGCGCAGGTTTGGGCAGCGATCTCTATCGCGCCGGCCAGCCGCTGTCGCGCACTGTGGAGAAAGCTCGCGCATTTATTGCTGCTTATAAGGATGCTGTACGATGAAAATTACCAAACTGACCACTTATCGCCTGCCGCCGCGCTGGATGTTCCTGAAAATCGAAACCGATGAAGGCATTGTTGGCTGGGGCGAACCAGTAATTGAAGGGCGCGCGCGCAGCGTCGAAGCGGCCGTGCATGAGCTGTCGGAATATCTGATTGGTCAGGACCCGGCACGCATCAACGATTTGTGGCAGGTGATGTATCGCGGTGGATTCTATCGCGGCGGTCCGATTTTGATGAGCGCCATCGCCGGTATCGACCAGGCATTGTGGGATATCAAAGGCAAAGCGCTGGGTGTGCCGGTGTATCAGCTGCTTGGTGGTCTGGTGCGTGACAGCATCAAGGCGTATAGCTGGGTAGGCGGCGATCGTCCGGAAGAAGTGGTCGATGGCATCAAGAAACTGCGCAAGATTGGCTTCGACACCTTCAAGCTGAATGGATGCGAAGAGATGGGCATTATCGACAACTCGCGCAAAGTGGATGCAGCGGTGAATACCGTGGCACAGATTCGCGAAGCCTTTGGCAAAGAGATTGAGTTCGGTCTCGATTTCCATGGCCGCGTCAGTGCGCCAATGGCGAAAGTGCTGATCAAAGAGCTGGAGCCGTATCGTCCGCTGTTTATTGAAGAGCCGGTGCTGGCGGAACAGGCGGAATATTATCCGCGCCTGGCGGCGCAAACCCATATTCCGATTGCCGCAGGCGAACGTATGTTCTCGCGCTTCGAGTTCAAGCGTGTGCTGGAAGCGGGTGGCCTGGCGATTCTGCAACCGGATCTGTCGCATGCGGGCGGTATCACCGAGTGCTACAAAATTGCCGCTATGGCGGAGTCTTACGATGTGGCGCTGGCACCACACTGTCCGCTCGGCCCTATCGCGCTGGCTGCCTGCCTGCACGTGGATTTCGTGTCACGCAACGCGGTGTTCCAGGAGCAGAGCATGGGCATTCACTATAATCAGGGTGCTGAACTGCTGGATTACGTCATCAATAAAGATGATTTCAAAATGGATGATGGTCACTTCTATCCGCTGAATAAACCGGGCCTCGGCGTGGAAATTAACGAAGAGCTGGTGATTGAAAGAAGTAAAAATGCACCCGACTGGCGCAATCCATTGTGGCGTTACCCAGATGGATCGGTCGCTGAGTGGTAATACCCGTCATAATTTAAGCTACAGATGCGTTGGCTGTGCTTACTCACCTTAAGTAAGCTGCTGGGAATGTATTCCCTTGCCACCTTTCTGCACGTCGAATTATTTAGGGTATAAGAATTTATAACATCTTTTAGATAAAGATATGCCGGTGAAATAAGGCATAGGGCCTCGCTCAGCCTTATCCCGGCAGATGACATTTACCGCCTGTGCGGTTTTACCTTCACTATCCTTACCCTGCATTTGTAGCGGCGGGCATCGTCACGCCTGAACTACAAATACGATTACGGAGACACACCATGGATCTCTCTGCTGTTCAGGCCAAACCAACCCGGCGCCGTTATATTACGCTGCTGATGATTTTTATTACGGTGGTGATTTGCTATGTCGACCGCGCCAATTTAGCGGTGGCCTCTGCGCATATTCAGGAAGAGTTCGGCATCAGTAAAGCGGAGATGGGATATGTCTTCTCTGCCTTTGCCTGGTTATATACGCTGTGCCAGATCCCCGGCGGCTGGTTCCTCGATCGCGTCGGTTCCCGCCTGACCTATTTTATTGCCATCTTCGGCTGGTCGGTCGCCACGTTATTCCAGGGTTTTGCCAGCGGATTATTATCGCTGATTGGCTTGCGTGCCATTACCGGCATCTTTGAAGCGCCCGCGTTCCCGACCAACAATCGTCTGGTCACCAGCTGGTTCCCGGAGCAGGAGCGCGCCTCTGCCGTGGGCTTTTATACCTCCGGTCAGTTTGTCGGTCTCGCCTTTCTCACACCGCTGCTGATCTGGATTCAGGAACTGTTGAGCTGGCACTGGGTGTTCATCATCACAGGCGCTATCGGCATCATCTGGTCGCTGGTGTGGATCAAGTTCTATCAAGCCCCAAGCCAGAGCAAAGGCATCAACCAGGCGGAACTGGACTATATCCGTGAAGGGGGGGCGATGGTGGACGGCGATGCACCCGCGGCGAAAAAAACGCGCACCAAACTCACCGCCTCCGACTGGAAGCTGGTGTTCCATCGCAAACTGTGCGGCGTGTATCTTGGCCAGTTCGCGGTGACATCTACGCTGTGGTTCTTCCTGACCTGGTTCCCGAACTACCTGACGCAGGAAAAACACATCTCTGCGCTCACGGCCGGTTTTATGACGACCGTGCCGTTCCTGGCCGCCTTCTTTGGTGTGATTCTTTCTGGCATCGTGGCCGATCGTCTGGTGCGCAGCGGGCGTTCCCTTGGTTTTGCGCGTAAAACGCCGATTATCTGCGGATTGCTGATCTCTACCTGCATCATGGGGGCTAACTACACCAACGATCCGGTGTGGATCATGACGCTGATGGCCATCGCGTTCTTCGGCAACGGCTTCGCCTCTATTACCTGGTCGCTGGTGTCGTCGCTGGCGCCGGTTCGCCTGATTGGTTTGACCGGTGGGATGTTCAACTTTATCGGTGGATTAGGTGGCATCACGGTGCCGCTGGTGGTGGGCTACCTGGCGCAGGACTACGGCTTTGCCCCGGCGCTGGTGTATATCTCTGCCGTGGCGTTGGTCGGTGCGCTGTCGTACATCCTGCTGGTCGGGGATGTGAAGCGCGTAGGGTGATCGATAACGCGCGATAAAACCTGCCGCTACGGACATACATGATTCGTAGCGGCGTCATTTATGGCGCGTCTGCCCGCGTTTAGTCGCGCAATCCGTTAGTGCTTTATCCTGCAATCTGTCACTCATTTCTAACGCATCGATGCGTATTGCATCGCGCCAACCGCTCGCAAATTATTGCGCCACGCCTGCTGCACCTCACCCGATAATCGCGTACTTTGTTCGGCAACTGTTGGATGTAAGGTTGCCTCATGTCAGAAAAACAACTCACCTTTGCACAGCGTCATCATCAGCTCACCAATATCAACGTCTGGACCGCTGACAGCCAGTGGCTGGCGTTTGATGTCCGTCCGTCGGGCGCGTCCTTTACCAGTCTGACCATCGAACGCGTCAACGTCGAAAGCGGTGCGGTCGAGGTGCTCTATCAGGCACGCGACGGCGCGCATGTCGGCGTGGTCACCGTCAGCCCGGATCTGCCGCCGCGCTATGTGTGTATTCATGGCCCGGAGCATCCCGATGCGCACTGGCATTACGATTTCCATCATCGTCGCGGCGTCATCGTGCAGCAGGGTAATGCGGAAAATCTCGATGCCTGCGACATCACCGCACCTTATACGCCCGGCGCATTGCGCGGCGGCTCGCATGTCCATGTATTCAGTCCAGACGGATCGCGCCTCAGCTTTACGTATAACGACCATGTGATGCATGAGAAAGATGCGCGTGAGGATTTGCGTAATGTCGGCGTGGCCGTACCGCTGCATCCGGTGTGTCCGCCTAAACAGCATCCCCGTGAATACGATGGCAGCCATTACTGCGTGCTGGTGAGCCAGACCACGCGCGATCCGCAACCGGGTAGCGATCAGATTGACCGCGCTTATGAAGAGGGCTGGATCGGCGATCGTGGCTATCAGAAAGCCGATGGCAGATGGCAGCGCTGGTCGCTAGCGTTTATCGGCGATACACGTGCTGCCAACGGCGAGAAAGTGCCGGAAGTGTTTGTGGTGGATTTGCCCGAGGCGTTGAGTGATTACGCTAAACCCGGCGCAATACCTTTGCAGGGCACGGCGGAAAAACTGCCTGCACCGCCTGCCGGCGTGCAGCAGCGGCGCATCACTCACAGTAAAGGTTTAGCATTGCAGCCCCGCCACTGGTTGCGCGCATCGCCGGACGGTAGCGCCATCGCCTTCCTGATGGCGGATGAACAGGATGTTGTGCAGCTGTGGAGTGTGTCGCCCAACGGGGGCGAAGCGCGCCAGATTACGCAGCTCAGCAGCAATATTCAGTCTGCATTCAGCTGGCAACCATCAGGCGAGGCGATCGCCTTTATTTGCGATAACAGCGTGATGCGTTGTGAGGTAGCGACCGGGCACTGTACGCGCTTAACAGAACGCAGCGAGCAGCCGCCTTCCGGTGATGCGGTGGTATGGTCACCGGACGGCAAGCAGGTAGCCTATATGCGAGATGTGGATGGCTGGCGTCAGCTGTTCCGCGTCAGTGCGACGTCGGTGGCATAGCCGCCGCGGTTGCCAGGCTGGCGTCAGTGCCAGCCAATTTTTCGCTTTGCAGCACACGGTCATGCGCCGAATCTTTGTCAGTGCGGAAGTAATCCCACGGCAACAGAATCGTATCCAGTACGGCGGAGAAGGGCAGATCGATCACCGCCAGCGGCTTAATCGCCCAGCTGGTATTGTCATCGGCAATCATATCTGCGCTGGCGCGTGTGCCGGGATAATAACCCTGGCTGGCGCCAGTGTGAGACATGACGCTGGAGCAACCCGAAGTAGTCAAGACGCTACAGACCAGCAGGCCGGTGAGCGGAAAGCTTTTCATCATTTTCATTTCATCATCCCTACAGCCATCACTTCTGGCTGGAGTGTGTCTCCTGCTGCAGCAAAGCTCTGTGGCGATGTCATGCGATGCAGGCGAAGAATTTCTGAGTGTATGCTATTTCGTCAAAATTGCCGCAAGAAAATACGTATTGCCCTTGAAAGCGATCAAAGTGCACCCATTTTTACTACAGGGTCGCCTTGCTGTCGCCGACAGGGACAGCAGCGGGCCGCACAACCTGTCCATGGTGGAAGGTTGCCAAAACTTGCTGATTTTCAGGAGTCTTTTTATGCGTAACTTTGATCTTACTCCGCTTTATCGTTCTGCTATTGGTTTCGACCGTCTGTTTAGTCTGCTTGAGTCCAATCAGAACCAGGCCAATGGTGGCTATCCTCCTTACAACGTTGAGCTGGTGGATGAAAACCACTATCGCATCACCATTGCCGTTGCGGGCTTTGCCCAGAGCGAGTTAGATATCACCTCACACGACAATGTGCTGATTATTCGCGGTGCGCACCCCGAAGAGCAACCGGAGCGCAAATACCTGTATCAGGGTATCGCCGAACGTAACTTTGAGCGCAAATTCCAGCTGGCCGATCACATCGTGGTGCGTGATGCGCGTCTCGAACTGGGCCTGCTGAGCATCGATCTGGAACGCATCGTTCCTGAAGAAGCGAAACCGCGTCGCATTGAAATCCTGAATTAAGGATATTGTGTTGAGAAGAAAACGCCGCAGAAATGCGGCGTTTTTGTTTCTGTCGATCAGGTGCGCACCCATAATCGCTGGCTTACCATCCCGCCAAACACGTTCACCAGCAGGCCGAGAATAATCACCGATGCGCCGAGAATTTCCTGCGCTGACAAGGTCTCGTCGAGCACCAGCGCGGCACTGAGAATGCCCACCACCGGCACCAGCAGTGACAGCGGCGCTACACGCCAGGTCTCATAGCGACCGAGCAGATTGCCCCAAATCGCATAGCCGACAATGGTGGCAATAAACGCTAGATAAATCAGCGCCAGTAGGGTCTGCAACGAGATATGCAGCAGACTGGTGACGATCGCTGCCTCGCCATCGAACCACCATGAGCAGGCGAAAAATGGCACGATCGGCACCAGTGCACTCCACACCACCAGCGACATCACCGGCACCTTACGGTTACGCAGTATGATCTTGTTGGTGATATTGCCCAGTCCCCACGACAGCGCCGCCGCCAGGGTCAGCATCATGGTGGTGAGCGTAATCCCAGCGGTGGTTTGCCCCTCCATGCCCGCTGTTGCCAGCATAAACATGCCAAGTGTCGCCACCAGGATCCCGGCGATGTGGTTCCAGCGCAGTTTTTCCGCCAGCAATAAAGCTCCCAGCAGCAGCGTAAAGAACGCCTGCGCCTGTAACACCAGTGAGGCCAGTCCTGCTGGCATGCCGAGTTTGATCGCCAGAAACAAGAAAGCGAACTGACCAAAGCTGATGGTCATGCCGTACACAATCAGCCAGCGCAAAGGGATCTGCGGCCGCTTCACAAAGAAAATCGCCGGAAACGCCACTAACGCAAAACGTAATCCCGCCAGCAGAAACGGCGGCATATCGTGCAGGCCCAGTTTGATCACCACGAAATTCACGCCCCACACCACCACCACGCACAGGGCTAACATCATATCTTTTACTGACATACTCGTTCCTTACTGCAGCCGTTTCAGGCAGTCGCCGTCATCGGAGTGGCAATGTCTGCACAACAGTCATCGCCGACAACACGAAAAAAATCATCCACATTCAGCGCCACGGAACGCTCCAGCGCACCGGCGTTAAACCACAGCGTGCCGACATCACGCAGGCGCGTATCAACGCGCAACGCCAGTCGGTCATCAAAACTAAAGGGCGGCACCGCGCCCATCACACACTGCGTCAGATCCTGCGCTTTCTCTGGCGCGGCAAAGCTCGACTTCTTGCCGCCTATGGCGCGCGCGGCACTTTTGAAGTTGATCTTGCAATCACCCGGTACAATCGCCAGCAGGTAGCGCGCATCGGCGCCGTCCGGCATCGTGACTTCCAGCACCATCGCTTTGGCCGCCTGATTGAGATCGTTGCCGCGAATGCTGCTGATCACATCGGTCTGGCCGATGGCCTCATGCTCCACCACGCGATAGTCCGCGTGGTGTTGATCAAGCAGGGCGGTGATTTTTTCAAAGGTATTCATCTTCCTCTCCTCGTCGAAGGCCCGGCATTAACTCCAGGCAATGGCGTGCTTCATTTTTTTGTCGGTCAGGCCAAAGAAAAAGCCCATGGTGATGCGCGTGTCGCCTTCCACGCGATCAATCTCGTGATAAAACGCAGGATTAAACAGATAGATGTCGCCGCTGCGTGGAGAGAACTCACACGCCTCGCTTTGCTCAATGACGCCAGTCTGATAGCCGAGTTCACCCGGCGTTTTGAAGCGCTCATCCACGGGATGCCACTTCTTGTTGAATATCCGCAGTTCCCCGCCCGCGTGACACTCCTGCAAACAGACCACACAGCTCAGTTGATGCAGGATGTTGGTGACGGCCAAACCACTGCCCGCGGCATCGCGTACGATGTTGTCGTTATGCAGTGGATTGGCGACGCCATTGGCATGAAAGCGCACAATCGAACCCGCGTAATCGCCCAACTCCGGCTCGCGGGCAGTGTGCAGACTCTCCAGACGCAATGAGTGCTTCACCCAGTTGTAAACCTGATCGCGCAGGCAGTGCAGTGACGGTGGCAGAGCAGGCTGGATGTCGCGCAGCTCGGTGAAGTAATTTTCTGGTGCGCGAGTGTGTTTAGCCAGATAGGGGCCGAGCGTGGTCAGTGCGCCATTCGGATAGCGCGAGACGCGCACCTGATCGCGGCACTGTTGCAGATCGTCCACCACCGCTTCACGCACTTCAGGCGTCAGGAAATTGCGCAGCACCAACAGCGGCACGCGCGCGGTCACGATGTCATCCAGCCAGGTGCTTTCGACGAACATTTTTGGATGGATAACGCGTATCTGATTGAAAATGGCCATGCTGATCACTCCCCAAGTGGAAATTCATGAAGTTCATGGTTGTTCATGCGACGCCAGTCAGACGCCGTGCCCAGTGCAGCAATAGGTTCAGAAGAGATAAAAGTGGTGCTGTTGTTTTGATAATGGTGCAACGTGAAATAGTCAGGATAAGGGGTGTCATCGGGATGCCACTGCCACGCCCAGGCTTTATCCCGGGTGACAAAAATCGCATTAGCCGCACTGCCGCCCGGTGCCACGCGCGCCATCTTGCTGCGCAGGTAGTCACGGGTAAAATCGGCAGGCGTCACCTGATCGACGATGTATTCCAGGTATTCGGCGGAGTCAAAGCGCGATTCCGCCATGCCCAGTTGCGCATAAACCGTGGGTAAAAAGCCGTTGTGCATCATGTACCACTGTGTAGCACCGCTGGTACGCCACAGCGGATGAGAAAACTCGATGCCATGATTTTTGCTCAGCGTGGCGTGGCGCACATGCACCGCCAGAAAACGGCTATGACGCAGAGCATCCACATCAATGCCGGGCAGCGCATCCGCAAAAGTGCCTGTGCCATGCAGGGTGCGCATCTTTCCCTGATCCAGCCACAAACAGCCCCAGCCATTCGGGTGCTGTTTGATCGGGCCCTCATGGGTTGCCGTTTCGCCGCAGCTCATCGCGCGAGCGGCGTCCAGTACCGCAGCCGCATTAAACTGGCCGTATGCCAGAATCATTCTGCACATAGAAGATCTCTCCGTGGGGCTAAGGACGGAACATCGAGAATCTGCTGGAACACCGCCAGCACGTCGTCCCGGCTGTCTGCCGCGAGGCGGAAGGTGGCGAGAATACCGGCATGGCGAGTGAGATCGGCATACAACGAGGATCGCGGCGAGACGGCCAGCGCGGGCAGATTGAGCGGTGGCAGTAGCTGACCGCGCTGATGTTCAGCGATCCAGCGCTCCGCAGCGTCGAATTGCAGGCGCTGACGCAGGCGCAGGCGGCCAATAGCCTGGGGTTGCTCCGGGAAGTGCAGCACAGGCAAACCGCGCCCGGCTTCAATCTGAAACGCCACCTCTGCCCAGTTGATACCGGTGACTTCCTCGACCAGATTCACCACGCCCATGCCCGACAAACGGAAACCCATTTCCAGGAAGTGTGGTTCACCGTTCACCATAATGAAATCGATGTGGAAAGCACCCTGACGATAGCCATAGGTCTCGCAGCAAAAGCTCATCAAACTGGCAAAGGCCGCAGGCAGCTGTTGCGCGGCCATCGCCACATGGCCGGATTCGTAAAAGCTGATACAGCCTTCTGCATCTATGTGGTGCTCGATCACCTTCTGGCAGCAGGTCAGCGCCACCGCGTGTCCGTTATCCACCACACCTTGTAGTGAATATTCGTCGCCCGGTAGCCAGCTTTCGACGATAAAACCGCTGAAGCCGCGTCCGCCGTAGTTCATGGTCTCCACCAGCTTGCCGATCACCGCATCGAGCTGGCTGGCCTCTTCCACCAGCCAGATCCCTAATCCGCCGCCGCCATCCACCGGTTTGATCACGCAGGGATACAACAGCGCATCACGCGCGTCACGAATGCTCAGTGGTGAGGCAAAGAAGCGAAACTCCGGCTGTGGGAAGCGCGGCCAGGCTTTACGCAGAGCCATGCGCTGTGCGTACTTATCCGGCGGAATAAAGCTCGGGCCGGCATCCGGCCCGGCCAGCAGTTCACGCACGCGACCGGCGCTGGTGTTGTAGGCTTCAAAGCCCGCCAGCACCACCTGAGGATGTTCCAGTAAGCCCGCTCGCAGGCAGGCTTGTAGCACATCCCACGGATTTTCCGGGCGATCGAGACGCACAATCAGATCGAACGGCAGCTGAATGCTTAAGCTTTGATAGTCGACAAAGTCGCCCATCTCCGCCAGCACGGTAAAATAGCCCTCGCGTTTTGCCACCGCACAGTACGGATTTTGCCCGTCACGCGTGGCACCAATCTGCAGGAAAATCTTTCTCATCGCGTCGCCTTACCGGGTTATCGCCCGGAGATCACTTCAGTGACGATGTCTTGCAAGGCACCGTTGTTGACCTGAATCACTGCTTTGTGCGGATCGAAACGCAGCACGCGTGAGAGCGCATCGCCGCGCGTGCCATCCAGCAATGTATTAACCTGCGCACTGCGCCAGCACTGGCGCATCTGCGCAATGGTCAGGCCGGAGAGGTGCTCAAGCTGCTGAGCCAGCAGCAGGTCATCGCTATCGCCACACAGCAGCGCCCGCACTGCATGCTCATTGGGTGCCTGGTTGAGCTGTTGCAGCCAGACGTTGAGCTGGTGGCCCTGCGCGATAAACGGCGAATAGATCATGCATACCAGCTGGGTTTCGTTGAGGCCAAAGGCCTGTTCGGCAAACTGTGCTGCACGCTGGCGAGCACGTTCAATCGCCGCATCGTCCTGATAACGCACCGCCATTTCCGCAATCAGTTGCGGCGGGAAATCTTTCTTCTCCATCAGGCCGAGCGCAAAGCGCACATATTCGCGAATGCCTTCGGCGTAGCTACGCTGCATCAGCGTCTCCGCTCGCAGACCGCGAATATGTGCCATTAACGTCGGGTTGCCGCAGTCCGATTCAGAGAAGCTGAACATCAGCTCATCAAAGCGGAAGTGCATAAATTCAGTGAGCAGTGACCAGTGCGCACCGGCTTCATAGGCGGTGTCCTGATAGATGTTGAAGAACAGCGGATCGCGCTCAAGTTGCCAGGTGATGCGATGGGCCGGGGTAACCTGATCGGCGCCGTAAATGTCGGCGAAATAGCGTTCTGCCACGCCATCGAGGGTTTGCAGGAAGCCGCTAAAGCCGCGCGATTTGTCGGCAACGGGCGCATCAAACAGGCGTGAAAGATGACGAGCCCAGGCGAGGTAAGCGGTTTGCTCCTGCGGCGAATCACCGGTGATGATCACATCCACGCCGCCCTCGTAATGCGCGGCAAGGCCAAACGAGTTCACCATGCTGAGGTTGCAGGCGTTACAGAAAGTGGAACGCGCATCGGCACGGAAGCGATGGCCATTCATCAGCACATCGTTGCGATTCTGCTGACGCACGCTATCGGGCATCGGCAAATGGCGTTCGAAGTGGCGGATTTGCAAGCCATCAGTCACCAGGCATTCGGTAAAGTCATCACCCGGAATGTGCAGTGCACGATATACGCGGTCGATATTTTCCATCACGCTGTCGTTCATCGCCGCGTGACGATTGGTGCTGATGCGCAGCTGGAAGGTGCTGCCCTGCTGCTGCCAGATCAACCCCTGAATGTAGCGCACATACGCCACCATATAGCTGCTGTCTTTCCCGCCGCCATAGGCGAGCAGCACGCGATTGTTCGCGGGATTTTTGCTATCGGGCAGGGCGGCAAGTAAGCGTTGAGAACAGCGTTGAGCAGAATCGATAATCGCGGGCGTGAGATAACCTTCAATTTCTCTCATCATGGTGGGCAGATTATTCATTTTTCACTTCATCCTTTGGCTAATAAAATCGCCGTTACCGTGCTGGCGGCAACGGGCAGGAAAAGGGGCCACGAAGTTGCAACGGAATGAATGTCTGAGGCTGAATAAACAGATGCAGCCTAAAGTACTTTGAATGTAATCTGATGGATACGCACAGATCAGCACGATATAGGGTGGAACAGATGGCGGATGGAACGGGTGAACAGGAGAGTCAGAGTAGTCGTTACCGTCAGATTGCAGAGCAGATAAAGCAGGCGATTCACAGCGGATCGTTGCCGCCCGATAGCCGTTTACCGTCGGTACGTACGCTGGCAACACAGTACAGCGTCAGCATGACCACCGCCCTGAAAACATTACGGACGCTGGAGGATGAACACTATGCGGTGGCGCGTCCTAAGTCCGGCTTTTTTGTTGCACCCCGTCAGGTTCCCAGGGCGTTACCCGCAGCCATCCACAGCGAACAGCCGCGTGAAGTCGCCCCGCTGGATGAGCAAACCGAGCTGCATCTGGCGATGCTGGGCTCCGATTGTCGTGTGCGGCTGGATCTGGCCAATGGCGATATCTCGCTCTATCCGGTCAAGAAAATTGGATTGCTGATGCGCCAGATGGGCTACAGCAAACCGGCGCTGCTCGGAAACACGGTGAAAGGCACCGGCTATGCGCCGCTCAAAGCCGAGATTGCACGGCGCGCGGTGGATTATGGCTGCAATATCAGCGCTGACGACATCCTGATCACCAACGGCTGCATCGAAGCTATCTCACTGGCTCTGCGCGCCACGACCCGCCCCGGTGATATCGTGGCAGTGGAATCGCCGTGCTACTTCGTGCTGTTGCAGATGCTGCATAACCTCAATCTGCGCGTGATTGAAGTGGAAGCCGGGCCGGAAGGTTATGTTAACGTCAGCAAGCTCACCGCGCTGTTTCAGCGTAAAGCGGTGCAGGCCTATCTCACCATCAACAACATCAATAATCCGCTGGGGAAAAGCATTCCCAACGAGCAGAAGGCTTATATTGCGCGTCAGGCCGATGAGAATGATGTGGTGATTATTGAGGACGATATCTTTGGTGATACGGCCTTTGGCGATCGCCGTCCGTTCCCGATGCGCGCCTTCAGCCCGAATGCCATTCTGTGCAGCGGCTTCTCGAAAACGGTGGCGCCCGGTATCCGCATTGGCTGGGTGCACAGCAGTAATTACATGCGCAAAATCGCCTCGCTGAAATACACCACCAGCATGGGCACCTCGGTGCTGTCACAAGCGGCGATTGCCGAACTGCTGCGCAGCGGCGGCTACGATGCGCATCTGCGCAAATTGCGTCGTGAGCTGAAGAATCAAATCCACCATATGCGCCAGGCGGTGTTGCGTTATTTCCCTGCGGGTACGCGTGTATCGGATCCGGAAGGCGGCTATGTGTTGTGGGTGGAAATGCCAATTCAGTCGTTAAACGTGCGCGCACTGTTTCTGAAGGCGCGTAACGCGGGCATCGGCATCGCGCCAGGGCACATCTTTGCCACCGATCATCGCTACGATCACTGTTTCCGGCTGAATGCCGGTTTTGGCTGGAATGCGGAAGTGGAGCAGGCGATCAAACAGCTGGCAGAGTGGTGCCAGCTGTCATTAACGGCGGATTAAGCCTCGTTAGCTATCATTTCCAGTTCTTCCGCCAGAATCTGCACCGCGCGTTCAATTTTCTCCGCGTCCGGCACATAGTTCATGCGCATGCACTGATGCGTATGCGGCCATTCCTGTTCCAGACCGGGGAAGAAGAAGTGGCCCGGCACCATTAGCACGCCGCGCGCTTTCAGGCGCTGATACAACGCTTCGGTGCTGATCGGCAGGTCGCGGAACCACAACCAAAGGAAAATCGCGCCTTCGGGTTTGTGGATCAGGCAGCGATCTTCCGGCAGATAGCGGCGCAGAATGGCAATCGTCTCGCTTACCTTGGCCTGATAGAACGGCTTGATCACCTCTTCCGACAGACGCAGCAAATCACCGCGCACAATCATTTCAGTGGCAATCGCCGGGCCGATGCTGCCTGGCGCTAAGCTGATGATGCCGTTCATGTTACCAATCGCGCTAATCGTGCTTTCATCGGCAACGATAATGCCGCAACGTGCACCCGGCAGGCCCAGTTTCGACAGGCTCATACACAGAATAGTATTCGGGTTCCACAGCGGACGGGCTTCGCTGAAGATAATGCCGGGGAAGGGCACACCATAGGCGTTATCGATCAGGAGAGGCACGCCATGCTGCTGTGCCAGCGCATCCAACTGCATCAGCTCGTCATCGGTGATCACGTTGCCGGTTGGGTTGGTCGGGCGCGACACGCAAATCAGGCCCACGTCCTCATTCAGCGGCAGATGGTCGAAATCGACGTGATATTTGAACTGGCCCTCTGGCAGCAGCTCAATGTTCGGCCTGGCGGAAACAAACAGGTCTTCTTCCAGTCCGGCATCGGCGTAACCTAGATATTCCGGCGCCAGCGGGAACAGCACGCGCTTCTTACTGCCGTCAGCGCGACGGCCAGCAAACAGGTTGAACAGATAGAAGAACGCGCTCTGGCTGCCATTCGTCAGCGCAATATTTTGCGCGGTGATCGGCCAGCCCAGTTCTTCACGTAGCATGTTCGCCAGCGCATCCAGCAGCAGCGTTTTGCCGCGCGGACCATCATAGTTGCACAGTGCTTCGCTCAGTTTTCCGTCCTGATGCATCTGCAGCAGCAGCTGATTGAAGTAGTCATTGATGGCCGGGATCTGCGCCGGGTTGCCGCCGCCGAGCATAATGGTGCCAGGCGTGCGCAGGCCTTCACCCATGTCTTCCATCAGACGTGAGATGCCGGAATGTTGAGTAAATTTGTCGCCGAACTGAGAAAAGGACATAGGAAGTTAAAACATTGTAATCGGGAATGGGCAACCACCATAGCGCCCGCCACGGGCAGGCGCAATGGCTAAAGCAGCAAGCTTAGGCCTGGATTTGCGGGTTAACGCAGTTTTTCTCGACTTTGCCGCTCAGCGCAGCAATCAGATTGTCCACCGCATCACGCGCCATGCCGTAACGCGTTTCATGAGTGGCTGAACCGATGTGCGGCAGCGCCACGACGTTCGGCAGCTTGAGGATCTCCGCATCAGCGGGCACCGGTTCGACTTCAAACACATCCAGACCCGCAGCGTGAATCGTGCCGTCTTTCAATGCCGCCGTCAGCGCTTGCTCATCAACCACCGGGCCGCGACCGGCATTAATCAGGATGGCGCTGGATTTCATCATCTTGAGCTGCGCAGCGCCAATCATATGATGTGTCTGCTCGGTCAGCGGCAGGCTGATGCAAACAAAATCACTCTCTTTCAGCAGCGTTTCAAGATCGCAGGCGCGTGCACCGAAGCGGGTTTCCGCCTCTTCATGCTGACGTCGTGCGTTGTAGAGGATATTCATGCCGAAGCCGAAGTGTGCACGCTGCGCCAGCGCCAGGCCGATACGGCCCATGCCGAGAATACCCAGCGTTTTGTGATGCACATCGATACCAAAATGCTCTGGCCCGATGCTTTTCTTCCACTCACCACTTTTAACCCATTGGTCCAATTCGGTGACGCGACGGGCGGTGCTCAGCACCAGTGCCATCATGGTATCGGCCACGGTTTCGGTCAGAACCGTTGGCGTGTGCATCAGCAGTACATTGCGCTGATTCAGTGCTTCAACATCGAAATTGTCATAGCCCACGGAAACGGTGGAGCAGGCGCGCAGTGCGGGCATCTTTGCCAGCAGATCACCATTGACTTTACCGCCTGAGCCGAGCAAACCTTCGGCTTGCGCAAACTGTGCGGCATGCTGCTGCACAGTTTCGGGGGAGACGTCATGCACTTCGGTGACGGTAAAATGGGCATCCAGTTTAGCGCGCAGATCGTCTGGCAGGCTCTTATAAAGAATCACAGCAGGTTTCATCATTTGCTCCCTGTAGAACGTGTGACGGGCGACCTGAGTCGCCCGGAAAAGTCATTTCTTACGCTTTCAGGCGTGTTTCGCCCCATGAATCGGTGCTGCCTTGTTCTCGGCAGGCTTGACGATTAACGTCAGCCACACCGACACCAGCAGCGCGGCACCCATAAAGATGTAAGAGGCGGCAGGACTGCCGGTCGCGCCATTAAGATAGCCTACAATCCACGATCCGATGAAGGAACCGAGTGCGCCCATGCTGTTAATGAGTGCCATGGCACCGCCGGCAACATTGCGTGGCAGCATTTCAGTAATCAAGGCGAAGAACGGGCCGTAAGGGGCATACATGGCGCCACCGGCAATCACCAGCAAGGCATACGACAGCCAGAAGTGGCTGGAGCCGACCAGATAGGAGCCAAGGAACGCCAGCGCCCCAATCAGCAGCAGTGGCCAGACAAACCGCTTACGGTTCTGCATTTTGTCAGATGCCCACGACACCACGACCATCGCAATGGTCGCCACCAGATAAGGCACCGCCGACAGCCAGCCCGCTTCTACCATGCCCATCTGCGTGCCGTTGCGCAGAATCGAAGGCAGCCACAGTACGAAACCGTACACGCCAATGCTCCAGGCAAAATATTGCATGCACAGAATGATCACGTTGCGATTACGGAAGGCTTCGCCATAGTTGCGCACCGCTTTGATGCCTTCCTGCTCTTTCTGCAACTGCGCCTGCAGGGCAGATTTCTCTTCGTCGCTCATCCATTTGGCCTGTGCTGGCTTGTCCTGCACCAGGAACCACCAGGCCACGGCCCAGATCACCGCCGGGATACCTTCGAAGATAAACATTTCACGCCAGCCGAAAGCATTAATCAGATAGCCTGAAACCACCGACATCCACAACACTGTGACCGGATTACCAAGGATCAGGAAGGTATTGGCGCGCGAGCGTTCCGATTTGGTGAACCAGTTGCTGATGTAAATCAGCATTGCCGGCATCACCGCCGCTTCCACCACGCCGAGCACAAACCGAATCGCGGCCAGCATTGGAATGTTGCTCACCACGCCGGTTAACGAGGCACAGCAGCCCCACAAAATCAGGCACCAGAAAATCAGCTTCTTCACGCTGCGGCGTTCGGCATACACCGCGCCGGGGATCTGGAAGAAGAAATAGCCAAGGAAGAACAGGGCACCCAGCAGCGATGACATGCCTTTGGTGATGCCAAGATCGTCATTAATCCCTGCGGCAGAGGCGAAGCTAAAGTTCGCCCGGTCCAGATACGCCAGACTGTAGGTGATAAACACGATGGGCATGATAAACCACCAGCGTTTTGGCGCGATTGTCTGCGATTTCATGGGTGACTCCTCTGTTTTGAGGCGGGCACATTCAATGGATGCGCCTCGAAATATTCGGGTTGTGTAGAGACAGACTGTTTCACCAGGTACACATCAATGCGTACCCTAACTGCAGGGTTGCCAATGAAGGCAACCGCTTGATTAAAAATCGCCAAGCGCTGCGCGCGTCGGCAGCCCTTCACTGTCGCCCGCGACCTGAATCGCCAGCGAACCAATCTTGTTACCGCGCAGAATCGCCTGCGGCAGCGATTTGCCTTCCAGCAGTGCGCTGATCAGGCCCACGGCAAAACCATCGCCCGCGCCCACGGTATCCACCACGTTATCGACGAGAATCGGTGCGACATTGCCCTTTTCACCGTCGGCGGTTTTGTACCAGGCGCCGTCGCAGCCGGTTTTGATCACCACCGCCCGTACACCTTTATCCAGATAGAAATCGGCGATGGCTTCCGGCTGGCGATAGCCGGTCAGAATGAACCCTTCTTTCTCACCCGGCAGCACCCAGTCTGCGTACTCTGCCAGCAGATTCAGCTGCTTACGCATCTCCTCCTCGCTGCGCCATAACACCGGGCGCAAATTCGGATCGAAGGAGATGGTTTTGCCGCGCGAACGCATCTCTTTGGCTGCATGTTTGGTCAACTCAAGCGAGCTGTCGGAGAGGGCGGCGGCCACGCCGCTCAGGTGCAGGTGACGCGCGCCGCCGAAGTAATCCGCATCAAAATCCTGCGGCGAGAGATGGCTGGCGGCGGAGCCTGCGCGGAAATATTCCACTTCAGGATCGGAACCGTCATCAACGCGCGACTTGAGCTGAAAACCGGTGCGATAGCGGCTATCCGTGGTCACACAGTGGTGATCGACCTTCTCTTTCTCCAGCTGTTGCAGCGTAAAACGGCCGAAACTGTCATCGCCGACACGGCTGACCCAACCGACCTGCAAACCGAGACGCGCCAGTCCGATGGCCACATTCAGTTCGGCACCAGCAATACGTTTGACGAAGCCCTCTGCGGCGGCGAGATCCCCACTTTGCTGAGCGATAAACATCGCCATCGCTTCGCCAATCGTGACCACATCCAGTTGCTTCATCATCGGCTCCTTACACTGCACGCAGCAGATCAACGTAATGGCGTGTCACGGCCAGCAGGTCTTCACCTTCGAGCGGGAACTCGATGCCGCGCGGCGCATCAGCAGGCAGTGCTTGAAGCAATACGCGCCAGCTGCCGTCGGTTTCGTCCAGCGCTACTGCACGGAAGCTCTCGCCATGCGGCACCGCGGCTTTAACGTGAATGTAGCTGACGTAACGGCTGAGCTGAGCTGCAGCCTGTAAGGCGTCTTCGCCGGTCCACTGCCAGTTGCCCATGTCGAAGGTCATATCCAGCGGCAAGGCGGCATCACAGGTACGATGGAAGAAGGTTTGCATCGGGGCCAGTTTGCTGTCTGGCGTTTGATCATTTTCCACCACCACGGTCACTGGCGATGCGGCCAGTACCTCAACCAGCGAAGCGTCGCTGAAATCGACAAAGTGCCCGAGGGCGATTTTCAAACGCTTAGCGCCCATCTGCTCCGCTTCCAGCAGGAACTGTCCCAGACGAGGGTTAAGCGAGCCGTCCTCCAGCCACAGGGCTTCCGGCACCGAGTAGCTGGCGCTGAGCTGCTGTTGAGCAATGGCTTTATTCAGCGAATGCAACTGCAGCAGGTCGTCTTCACTGAATAGCTCACGACGGATTTCCACACCATCCGCGCCAGCGGCTTTGATCAGCGGCAGCAGCGCAGTCTGGCCACCTAACTCAGCGACTTTGTGCGTGCCGTAGGCGGCGGTGACCACGATGATTTCCGGATGTGCCATGTTGTCTCTCCATTGAACTGGGAAGGATGCGGCCAGAGCCGCCCGTTGTCTTAAAATCGATGTCTTAAAAAAAACCTAAATGGAACCGGTTCCAAATGAAAGGAAGAGAGTGTGGAATTATGATCCTGCTCACGAAGTGAGCCAGAGAAAGGGGAATTAGCGCAGCGGCTGGCTGGAGCCGCGCACAATCAACTCGCCGGGGAAAACCTGCTCGCTAATCGGCTGTTCGTTGCCGTCAATGCGCGCGATCACCTGTTCCAGCGCCGCATAGCCAATTTGCCAGGTGGGCTGTTTCAGGGTGGTGATGCCCACGCCTGCCAGTGCGGCCCACTCCAGCTCATCAAAACCGAGTAGGCCGATGGTTTCCCCCCAGCGCTGTTCGAGCCGCTGCAAGGCGCGCGCCACCTGCAAGGTCAGGGCACCGTTGGCGGCCATCACCGCGCAGCGTTTGTCACTGTGGCGTTGCTGGAATGTCCGCAGTACCTGCTCAAGCTGCTCTGGCTGGTGCAAGGGCACTTCGGCGTTTTCCGCCATCACCCCGGCATGGGCTTTGCTGGTGTCATAGAAGGCGCCAAGGCGTTCACGGCGGGTGTTGACGCTGCCCAACGGTTCGCTGAGGAACAGCAGAGCATCGTAACCATTGTCCAGCAGGTGCTGGGTGGCAATTTGCGCGGCTTCGGGATTATTCAGGCCAACCACATCGCAGGCGAAGTCAGGAATTTTGCGGTCGATCAACACCATCGGCAACATCGACTGCTGCAGGCGTTTCAGCACCTCTTCGTGCATCCCCACCGCATTGACCACGATCCCCTCGACCTGATAACTGCTGAGCAATTGCAGATAATACTGTTCACGATCGACTTCGTTATTGGTGTTACACATCAGCAGCGTAAACCCCTGCACGCGACAGGCCGCTTCAATACCGCTCAGAACATCCACTGAATAGGGATTGGTAATATCCGCGATAATCAGGCCAATCAGCCGCGTGCGGCCACGCTTCAGTCCGCGCGCCATCTGGCTGGGACGATAATCAAGATCGGCAATCGCCTGTTCAATACGGGCTTTGAGATCGGGCGAAAGCAGATTCACTTCGCCATTAAGATAGCGGGAAACGCTGGTTTTACCGGTTTTTGCCGTACGGGCAACGTCACTGATTGTGGCTCGTGGCGGCCTGGTTTTCATTGCGTACACCTGAATAATAAAATCAGGCGAAGACTACCACAGCACGGCGCACACGCAATCATTGTGCATCAGAAGTGAGGCGCAACATCGGTTGCCACAGCGTCTGGAGTTCCTCGAGCGGTGCGCCTTCCAGCAGTTGCAGCACCATCTCGGCCACGCGTTCGCCAATGCGCTGCTGCGACAGTTGCAGAATCGCGTTCACCGGCTGATCGATAATGGAGTCATGCGGCAAGCCATCATAGACGTACAGAGGGATCGCCCGCGCACCGCTTAAACGGTCGGCCTGCTGCAGCGCGATGGCCGCGCCTTCACCCAGCGGCGCACAATCCGTGATGATGGCTTGAGGCGCGATATCCTGCGCCAGCCAGCGCTGCGTTTGCTGATAACCGGCACGACGCGTCATCGGTAGCGCGGCCAGCATCGTCGGCGCGATAGGCGGTTGATGCTGTGTGAGGGCATCGATAAAGCCGTGGCGACGATCGAGGATATACGTGCAGGGCTCGTTGCCGCCAAGATAGGCAAGCCGCGTCAGCCCTTGTTGCAGGCAGTGTTCAGCGGCCAGCAAGGTGCCTGCATGATTATCGTAATCAAACCAGGCATAAGGTTGCGGCAGCTGGCTGCGGCCCAGCGTGAGAAAGCGATAGCCTTTCTGCTGCAAACGCTGCAGACGGATATCATGCGGTTGGGTATGGGTGAGAATCAGCGCATCCAGCGCGCCACTGCGCAGCAAGCGCATCAGCGTGCGGTGCTTATCCTGCGGTTTATCCGGCAGAATCATCAGATCGATGTCATGCTGAGCAAGGCGCTGATCCAGCGTCAACAGCATTTCACTGTAGTAACTGTCATTCAAAGAGGCGGTGCTGACCGGGAAAACCAGCCCGACGGCATTGGCGCGGCCGGTCTTCAGGCGGCGCGCGGCATCATTCGGACGATAGCCGCGTGAAGTGGCTTCTTCTTCAATACGTTTACGCGTGGCGGCCGCAACATCGTCATAGCCATTTAGCGCACGACTCACGGTGGTAACAGAGAGGCCGAGGGCAGCGGCAATGGCTTTGAGCGACATGATGACGTTTTCCACTGATCAAATTTTGATCACGCTAGCATAAAGTATTTCACGGCTCTATTGGTTGACGGTTATAGAGCGTTATCTGATACAAAAAGCGTCAATTGCGGTGTAAAAACGTGCGGAAAAGCCGATCTGCAGAAACAGATCGGCAATCGGGATTAACCCAGTGGACTCAGCGTGATCTCGACGCGGCGGTTTTGTGCTTTACCCGCTTCGGTGCTGTTGCTGGCCACCGGATTATCCGGGCCCATGCCCTGCGTGCGCAGACGGTTCTGGGCTACGCCTTGCAGAATCAGGCCGCTGGCCACGCTATCCGCACGTTGTTGCGACAGACGCATATTCAGCGCGCGCGTACCGGTGCTGTCGGTGAAGCCCACCACATTGACGGCGGTTTTAGGATACTCTTTCAGCACCATCGCGACACCTGTTAACGTATTGGCGCCTGCCGGTTTCAGGTTGCTGCTGTTGGAGTCAAAGGTGACGTTATTCGGCATATTCAGCACGATGTTATCGCCCTGACGCGTCACGCTAACGCCAGTTCCGCGCATTTTGTCGCGCAGCTTCGCTTCCTGCACATCCATGTAATACCCGACGCCACCGCCCAGTGCAGCACCGGATGCGGCGCCAATCAGCGCGCCTTTGCCGCGATCTTTCTTCGACGATGACAACACGCCAACGCCTGCACCCAGCACGGCACCTAAGCCCGCGCCGATGCCGGATTTCCCGGCCTGCGATTCGCCGGTATAAGGATTGGTGGTACAACCGGACAGCACAACGCTGCCGCTAAGTAACAAGGCCAGCGTCAAACTACGCTTTTTCATTGAAAATCCCTCACAAAGTCACACGGGGAAAATGCCCCAAAACGGCACTATTATGCCGTTCAATAATGGGGAAATGCGTGAGGGTCAGTCTTAAAGTGTAAAGATTTGCTTTAAAGATTATCGGGATGGCAGAAACAGCTGGTTTGATGATCGTTAATCAGCCCGCACGCCTGCAAAAATGAATGGCAGGTTGTCGGACCGACGAATTTAAAACCACGCTTCTTTAACGCCTTAGAGAGCGCAATGGCAGGCTCGGAGGTGGTGGGCGCCAGCTTGTAATCGGCGAAACGGTGCAAAATCGGCTGATTATCGACAAATGACCAGACAAAGCGTGAAAAGTCTTCGCCTTCCGCTTCCAGCGCCAGCATGGCTTTGGCGTTATTGATGATCGCCTCCAGCTTGCCGCGATGACGGATTAATCCGCTGTCCTGAAGCAAGCGCAGCATGTCTGCCTCATCCATCAACGCCACGGCCTGAGGATCAAATTCGTGGAACGCGCGACGATAGTTCTCACGTTTCTTGAGCACGGTGATCCACGATAAACCCGCCTGTTGCCCCTCAAGGCAGATCATTTCAAATAAGGCTCGCTTATCAGTTTGCGGCACGCCCCACTCATTATCGTGGTACGCCAGATAGAGCGGGTCCTGTGTTACCCAGCCACAACGTTGCATATCACTCTCCCTAAGCATGAGGAAAATACAGTTAATCCCTTGACGTATTACAGAATCGATTAATAGTTAATCAATGGGTGCCGATAATCAATAAACCTGAATCTTAACGCCCGTTTCCTTTCTGGCTCGTCAGGAGTCTTTCATGTTGCAGAAAAGTCAGCGGACAGGCCAGCACAATCTCATGCTGGCTTTTGGCAGTGCGTGGCTGTTATTTACGGCGGCGCCGGCTTACGCCTGGGATGAATCGGGCGCGGATTATGTGCCGGATTACAATGCGATACTTGCTGAAAAGATTTCCAGTAATCACCTGATGTTGACAGAAGATCGTGACATCAGCCTGATGGATGCCGCGCTGAATTCACCGGATGAGAGCGCCATGGTGTTGCACAGTGAAAAAGCCAGCGTGGGGAATGCCCCATTTGCTAACCGCTATTCGGCAGGCTGGCAGATGCCGATGAGTGCGACGCTGCGCACCGGTCCGGTGGCGCAATTCGCGGTGGATGATTCGCGAGTGAGTTGCCCGAAGTGTGAATTTGTCGATGGCAATCGCGCCGGGCATATTGCCTCACTGGGCTGGCGCGTTGATTCCACCCTTGACTGGATTTCACCCTGGGCACAGGTTAGCTACAGCCATCAATTGAGTGATGAAAACGCGTCATCGCTGCGCGATCGCCCCGAGGAGATCGGCCATGAAAGCAACTGGGTCGATGTCAGCGTGGGGGCCAATGTGCCGTTTGGGCAAAATATGGCGGCTTTCGCCTCCTTCTCGCAAACCGGTGCGGTGATCAGCGGCGAACAGTTTATTTACAGCCTTGGCGTCAGCGCCAGCTTCTAAATCCTGCGCGATCCATCGCGTTAAAACAGGTACACTGACCGCTTAGCGCTAAACCTATAGGCGCTCCGGGTTGGTCAACGTCAGGTTTCTTCATGTCAGTTAAAATCTTATCTTCAACGCTGGTGGGGCTGGATGGCTTTTGCCAGGATCCGCTTGCCGTGTTGCAGCAGGCCGATAACGGCGTGCTGGCGGTGCTGCACAACAATGCGCCCGCTTTTTATGCGCTGACACCGCAGCGTCTGGCACAGTTGCTGGCGCTGGAAGCCGCAGCGCAGCAGCCAAATGATGTCACGCTGGATGACAGCCTGTTCCATACCGATGCGGCACCGATCGCCACACCGGTGGGCAAGTTTGCCATGTACGCGGGCTGGCAGCCGGATCACGATTTTCAGCGACAGGCCGCCATCTGGGGTGTGGCGCTGAGTGAGCCGGTAACGGCGGCCGAATTGGCCACCTTTGTGGCTTACTGGCAGGCCGAAGGCCGACTGTTCCATCATGTGCAGTGGCAGCAGAAACTGGCGCGCAGCGTACAAATGAACCGCGCTGCCAACGGTGGTCAGCCCAAGCGCGATATCACCCAGATCAGCAATACTCAATATGATATTCCCGATGGATTCCGAGGTGAGTGATGAAAACGCCGAACGATCTTTTCAGTCGCCTGAAAAAATTTATGCCTGCGGATGTGCAGCCGAAATTTAAAAACGGTGAAGAGCTGCTGGCGTGGAATCAGGAGCAGGGCCGTCTGCGCTCTGAAGCCATCGTGCGCGAAAACCGCGCCATGAAAATGCAGCGCATCATGGGGCGTTCTGGTATCCGTGAGCTGCACATGAACTGCTCGTTTGATAACTATCGTGTCGAGAATGATGGTCAGCGCAAAGCACTCGCGCTGGCGCGGGAGTATGCCGCCGGGTTCGACAACAGCATCGCCAGCTTCGTGTTTTCAGGCCGCCCTGGCACCGGAAAAAACCATCTGGCCGCCGCCATTGGTAACGACCTCATTCTGCGTGGCAAAAGCGTATTGATTGTCACCGTGGCCGATTTGATGTCGAGCATGAAAGGCACCTTCAGCGGTGGTAGCGACATCACTGAAGAGCGCTTGCTGCAGGATCTCAGCCATGTGGATCTGCTGGTGATCGATGAGATCGGCATGCAGAGCGAATCCCGCTACGAAAAAGTGATCATCAATCAGATTGTCGATCGTCGCTCATCGTCAAAACGCCCAACCGGCATGTTGTCGAATCTGGACCCGGCGGGAATGAACGGCTTATTAGGTGAGCGCGTGATGGATCGTATGCGTCTCGGCACCAGTTTGTGGGTGCGCTTCGATTGGGAAAGCTATCGCAGCCGTGTACGCGGTGATGAGTATTGAGTCAGGTGGGCGCGCGATGAAAGCAGCCGGTAAAGGCCCCGCATTACTTCGATTAAACAACCTTAAGCGCGTGATGACGCAACTGCGTAGCACGCGTATTACTTCCCGCCAGGATATCGCGCTGGCGCTGCAGCTGAGTAAAAACACCGTTTCCCTGATTGTGGATGATCTGCTGGCGCAGGGCCTGATTCAAGAACTCGGCCCGGTGAGCGTGGCAGCGGCCGGACGCCCAAAAATCGAAATTTCGCTACGCGCGGAAAAGCTAAAAAGCGCCGGCATCATGGTGGAGCGCAACGCCATTCACTGGCGCGTCTGTGATTATTTCTCGCAGGTGATTGCGGAACAAACCTGGCAAACGGCGACTGCTGATCCCGAGCAGCTGCTGCATGAGCTGGAGGAAGTGTGCCAGACCTTGCACGCCGCGCATCCTGAACTGCTGGGCATCGCCGTGGGCTTTCCCGGTATCATCGATCCACAGCGTGGCCGGGTGCACTTTTCCGCCCATCTTGGCTGGCAGGATGTCGATGTTTTGACGCCGCTGGTCAGCGCCTGCCATTTGCCGCTGCGCATTATGCATAACGTCAAAGCCGCTGCGCTGCTCTCGGTGGAGCAACTCGATCTGGATAGAGCACAGAGCCATTTTTATCTGCGTATCGGTGAAGGGGTTGGCGGCTCGCTGGTAGAGCAGGGTGAAGTGTTTGTCGGCAGCAGCTGGACAGCAGGGGAGATTGGTCATTTGCAGGTGCAACCCAAAGGGTTGCGTTGTAGCTGTGGACGTTCAGGCTGCCTGGAAACGCTGAT
The DNA here is from genome assembly GCF_000963985.1 of Pantoea sp. BL1. Lineage (NCBI taxonomy): Bacteria > Pseudomonadati > Pseudomonadota > Gammaproteobacteria > Enterobacterales > Erwiniaceae > Pantoea > Pantoea sp. BL1. The sequence goes on from NZ_JZRH01000031.1 coordinate 83,940, forward strand.
CAGTCAGCCCGCGATTCAACAGCAGTTGGGGCAGCGAAAAACAGGTCTGCGCTGGCAGAACGCCGCCAGTGAACCGCAGATCGCGAGTGAGGTGATGGCGTTAACCGGTCAACATGTGGGCCACGCCCTGAGCCATGTGATGCAGCTGGTGAACCCAGCGAGCATCATTATTGATGGGCCGTGGAATACGCATCCTGCCTTTATCCAGGCGGTTGAAGAAACGGCGCAGGCCAGCACGCTGGCCTTTACCTTCTCCCACACGCAGCTGCATTTCCTGCCGCAGCGTATTGATCCTGCCAACGGTTTGGCGCTGGCGGTGATTGAGCAATATGAGCGCGCCATCTCTTAGGCGCGCCCTCATCACACCCTCTTAATGCCGTGGAATATCAAACGACTCGCTGGACTTGGCCGGCGAGGTGCTCTGCGGCAGTTCCGCTTCGACGTTAAACTTCTCCAGCACCAGCCCATGAATTTTCTCCAGCGACACGCCCGCGGTCTCTGGCAGGTAGCGGAAGGTAAAGAAGTACATTCCCAGAGAGAAAATCGCGAACAGCAACAGAGGGAAGCCACCGTGGAACAGATCCAGCAGCATCGGGCTGCTGTTCATGATCGGGAAAGTACTGCTGATCACAAAGTTCGCCAGCGACATGGCACAGATGGAAATCCCGACGCAGATCGAACGAATTTCGGTAGGGAAGATTTCGCCCAGCACGGTCCAGACGATTTGGCCCCAGGTCATGCCGAAGAAAATCATATAGGCAAACAGACCTACCACCGCCAGCATACCCGGCAGGTGATAATAGAAAGCGATGAACGAGTAAGCGAGGCAGATGCAGGAGGTGATGGCCCCCAGCAGCAGCAGCTTACGACGGCCAATTTTATCAATCACCATCATGCCCGCCAGCACGCCAATAAACTGACAAATCGACAGCCAGAAGGTCTGTAGCAACGCTGAATCGGTGCTGCCCGCCACGTTCTTCAGCAATGTCGGGCCGAAGTATTGAATCACGTTAATGCCGCTGATTTGGTTACCGACCGCCAGACCGATACCGATCACCAGCAGCGGAATGGTGGTTTTATCCAGACGCAGGCGCGATTTATGTTGGTGTGCAGTTTTGTCTGAGAACGAGTGTTTGATTTCATTGAACACGCTCTCGGCATGCTCGCGATTGGAAATTTTGGTCAGCGTATCCAGCGCTTCATCGTATTTGCCCTTGAGCACGTTCCAGCGCGGAGATTCCGGGATAAAGGCGATGAAGAAGATGAACAGCGCACAGGGCACCAGTGCCGTAGCCAGAATGTAACGCCAGCCCATGTTGATCATCACCTCGGGCAGCGTCGATTTGGTGATGAAGTAGTTGGTCAGTAACACCACCGATTGTCCACCGACACAGCATACCGCATAGAGTGCAGTGGTACGGCCGCGAAACTTGGACGGCGACAGTTCCGCGAGGTAAATCGGCGAAATCACCGAGGCAAGGCCAATCGCCAGTCCACCAATGATACGGAACAGCACAAACACCGTGAAGTTGTGGGCGATCGCCGTTCCGATCACCGAAACGGTGAACAGCAGCGCGGTAATGGCGAGCGATTTTTTGCGTCCGAGTTTGTCGCTCAGGCGGGGGGCGATAAAGCATCCCACTAAGCTACCCAGCAGAATGTTGGAAACGGCCCAGCCGGTTTCAGCCGGGGTTAACTGGAAATATTCACTTAAAGGTTCGATTGCACCGGAGATAATAGAAGAGTCATAGCCCATCAGCAGTCCGCCAAATGCCGCGACGGTACAGCAGAGAATGACATACTTCATGTTGTAGCGTTTTTGCCTGGTATCCATTGTTATAGCCCCTTGTCTCTACGGCCTGAACGTTACGTGTTCAGAAAGAGGAGTGGTGTAGGTTATCGATGTTCAGCGTTGTTCACTCAAGGTCATCGCTTTGGAATATATTTTCTAAATGATGGTTTTTGGATCATTTTTTTCCAGAAAGTGTGAAGGGTGTTGCGAAAATTGCTGATGGCAACATTCAGGGCAGGGCCATATTTGGCTGAAATGATAGGTTTTTTATCAGGCGTGATTGGCGCAACATGACGTTTCTTGTTTTTTCTTGCAACGGTGTGAAATTTTTATTCTGTAATGCAGCCCTGATTTCTCTTTCTGAGAGCGGTTAAGCGTAGGTTTCATTTTTTGTCGGGCAACGGGCATAATACGTTGATTGACAGGCCATCTTTGCGGACGTCGCAATGAAAACGCAGCGCATCACTCTGGACGATATTGCTACCCTGGCGGGCGTCACCAAAATGACGGTGAGCCGTTATTTACGTACTCCGGAAAAGGTTAAAACGGAAACGGCGGAGAAAATCGCCAGCGTCATGGCTGAAATCGGCTACGTCCCCGATAGCGACAACTCCAGCTCAACCAAACAAAACCCGCCGCGCATCGGCGTGCTGGTGCCCTCGTTTAATAACCAAATTTTTGCCGATCTGCTGGCGGGCATTGAGTCAGTCACCAGTGCACACGGCTATCAGACGCTGGTGGTCAACTACGACTACAATGCCCAGCGTGAAGAGGAGCAGATCGCCACGGTGCTGGCGTTTAACATCAAAGGGCTGATCCTCACCGAATCGGTGCACACGGTGCGCGCCGAGAAATACCTCAATGCCGCCAATATTCCGGTGGCGGAAGTGATGGGGCTGACGGAAGCCAGCGGGCGGATCAACGTCGGTTTTGACAACTATCGCGCCGGTTACGATATGACCTCAATGCTGCTGGCCAGCGGCAAACAGCGCGTCATCTATTTTGGTTCGATGTCCGATCGCCGCGATGAGCAGCGCTATGCCGGTTATCGTGATGCAGTGGAAGCGGCGGGCTTCCCGGCGGGAAGAATTGTGCCGAACAAGGTCTCTTCAGTCTCGGTTGGTACGGGCATGATGACGCTGGCACGCCAGCTCTATCCGGAAATGGACGCGATTCTCTGCACCAATGATGATTTAGCTGTCGGCGTATTGCAGGAGTGTCAGGCCGCCGGGATTGCCGTGCCACAGACGATGGCGATTGCCGGTTTTCACGGGCTGGAGATTGGTCAGGCCACCACGCCGCGTTTAGCCAGCGTGATCACGCCACGTTTTGAGATGGGTAAAGTCGCCACCGAGATTGTGCTGAAGAAGATTAACCAGCAGCCGACTATCGAACAGGTCAATCTGCATTATCGACTTTCGATGGGAGCGACTATCTAGAGGGATCATTCAGACAGGATAAATTGTTGCTACCGGGTGGCTTTGCTAAAGTGTCGTGAACTTTAGAGGAATGATTCATGCCCCGCGACAACCGAATGTCCCGCTCACTGCACGCCTTAATTCATCTTGATCGGCACGTTAAACGCGCCACCTCGGAAGCGATGGCGAAGATGTTGGGCACCAATCCGGTGGTGGTACGCCGCATGATGTCCGGCCTGCGCGAAAAAGGCTATGTGGTGTCGGAGAAGGGGCACGGCGGCGGTTGGGAGTTGCGGGTGGAACTCAGCGCGATTACGCTACTGGATGTGTATCAGGCGATTGGGTCGCCTGCGCTGTTCAGCATCGGGCCTGCTGCCGATCCTTCGCCGTGTTTAGTTGAACATGCGGTCGATGAGCGTCTGGATCAGGCGCTCAATGAAGCGGAAGTGCTGCTGCTTCAACGTTTTAGCCATATCACCGTGGCTGATATTGCCGATGATTACCTCAAGAAAATGGCAAAACTGGGGCTGGAATCTGAGCCCCATCCGCTGTGCAGTGAATAACCTCAATCCTGCTTCTGCAAAGTGATCTGCGCATTGTGCTTCATCACATGCGTGGTGACTGCTGCCTGGAACACCTTGAACATCAGACCGTGGATAAAGGTGGTCAGGGTTAAGGTAATGAACGCCGTCATCACCCAATCAACGAGTGCCATATCGCTGTGCAATAGCGCAGGGCGATAAATCACCATGCCCGCCAGCACCGTCCAATGGCTCATGCAGTAAAAGCAGTGGAACAGATGGCCGAGTAGCGCGTGCTTTTTGGCGGTCCATGCGCGCAGGCCGGCAAACAACTCGGTTTGGGTGAGGGTCATCGCGATACTGGCCGCTGCCAGGGCTATCGCGACACAAGTTCCCACGTCTGAAGTGATCCAACTATTCATACATTCTCCTGTCAGGCATTTATCATGTAACTTACAATATTACATGATAGTGCCAGCTGCAAGCGCTGAGCTCGAATGATACGTGCGCAAGTTTGGCGAGATATCGTTATTTATTGGCTTTAACGCTAAACATAGCCAGCTGAGGCTTTTTTATAATGCTGATGATTTTTAATCCGCCATCAGGAGGAAAGATGGATATTCAGGCAGCCTGTATGCATCAACTGATGCTCTGGATCGAAGACAACATAGAACAGCGACTGACGCTGGAGACCGTGGCGCGTCGGGCTGGTTACTCGCAGTGGCATCTGCAACGTATGTTCCGCCACCATACTGGTATTGCGCTGGGCAGTTATATTCGTGAACGAAAACTCACGGCATCGGCGATTGCCTTGATGAACGGCCATATGCCGCTGATGGAGATTGCGATTAAGTATGGCTTTGAGTCTCAACAGACATGGTGCCGCACTTTCCGTCGCATGTACGATCTGCCGCCCGGGGCGTTTCGTCGCAAATATCATCACAGCTTGCCAGCAATCGATGGGCCTACGAGTCTTCTGATACTGCAACCGCAGACGCGTCAGGCGGCGTAAAGTATTTGCCGGGCGTGGAACCAAAGGCGCTGCGAAACGCGCTAATGTAACTGCTCACGCTATCAAAGCCGACCTGCCACGCCACCTGCTGCACACTTTTGCCGTCGGCCAGTCCTTCCAATGATTTCAGCAGTCGCGAGACCTGGCGATAGCGCGACAAGCTCATGCCCACTGCGCTGGCCCAATGACGGCTCAGACTGCGTGGACTAAGTCCCGCCCACTGTGCCAGTTCGGGTCCGGTGCGCGTGTCCGCCGGATTGTCCATCAGCAGGCGCGCAATCTGCCGCAGACGCGGCTCTTCCGGGAGCGGCAGCGTCAGGGCATGCTCGATGGACTCATATAACTCATCAAGAAAAACATCGCATAATCGATTGTAGCGATCGCTGCCCCAGCTATCCGGCGACAAACTTGCCAGCCGCTCAGCCAGCGGTTCCAGCACCGAAGGGCAGGAGAGCAGTACGGGATGTTTAGGCAAGGGTGCGCTGAGCGCTTCATCCACTAACACCGTCCAGCCAAGTACACGGCCTGGCCCGATAATCGCGTGTTCGAAGTGCGGCGGAATCCAACCGACCAGGCGCGGTGGATTGGCGAAGATGCCCGACGGCGTGTTGACCGTCATCATGCCCTGCTTCAGACAATAAAGCTGCCCGGCGGCATGTCTGTGGGTGCGGCTTTCTCGATCAAGCTGTTTCGATAATGCCGCCGCAATCACTTTAGGTGCATTGGGTTGCAGCAGTTTTTTGCGCAGCTCATCCGCACGCGGATCGCCGGAGAAGGTCAGGTTGTCGGTGGGATGGATGAGCATGGGTGATTCCGCAATAGCCAGCGTGAAAGACAGTATAGAATCATGAACAAGCTGATTTTTAAACAGAGCTCAGTTGTTCGGTTTTACCGAATAACTGCATTGTGCAGGCGAGGTAAAAAGATTGGAACAAGTGGCGGAGGATAGTGCAGAAGTAAAGTGCCAACCTTGCTCTACATCCTCAGGCTGAAATTTTCCAACTTGTAATGATGACTTACAGGTTGCCTAAGCCAATCATTTAGAAATGAGTAACAGTAAGTTGAAGGTGGCGGAAGATCACAGGAGTCGAACCTGCCCGGGACCGCTGGCGGCCCCAACCGGATTTGAAATCCGGCCGCCTCACCGGAGACGACGATCTTCCTTTGAAGATGCCGCGCAATTATAGCGACAACCCAGCGCGAAATCTTGATCTTAGCCGTGCGCTACAGCACGTTCTCACGCTCTGATATGAAGCGTCGCCGCGCAGAGGTGATTAAATTCTCCACCGAAGGCTACAGTTATGATTTCTCACTGCATCAGGAGCTGAACATGGTTATCGGGATTGATTTAGGCACCTCTGGCGTCAAAGTGGTGTTGCTGGATGCGCAAGGGCAGGTTGTCGCAGTGGAGAGCGCGCCATTGCAGGTATCGCGTCCGCAGCCGTTGTGGAGTGAGCAGGATCCCGAAAGCTGGTGGAGTGCCACGGACAAGGCGATGCAGGCGCTGGCGCAGCAGCACGATCTCAGCGGCGTGAAGGCCATTGGTCTGAGCGGTCAGATGCACGGCGCCACGCTATTGGACGCTGAGCACCAGATACTGCGTCCGGCGATTCTGTGGAACGACGGGCGCAGCAGTGAGCAGTGTCGGGAACTGGAGCAGCGCGTGCCCGATTCGCGCCAGATTACCGGCAACCTGATGATGCCCGGTTTCACTGCACCCAAATTGTTATGGGTGCAGCAGCACGAACCCGGTGTGTTTAAACGAGTGGCGAAAGTCCTGCTGCCCAAGGATTACCTGCGCTGGTGTATGAGCGGCGACTTCGCCAGCGACATGTCCGATGCAGCGGGCACGATGTGGCTCGACGTGGCAAAGCGCGACTGGAGCGATGTCATGCTCAGCGCCTGCGATCTCAAACGCAACCAGATGCCTGCGCTTTATGAAGGCAACCAGATCACCGGAACCTTATCGCCTGACGTTGCCGCACGCTGGAAGATGAACGCGGTGCCTATTGTGGCGGGTGGCGGGGATAACGCCGCGGGCGCAGTGGGTGTCGGTATGGTGGCGCCGGGCCAGGGCATGCTGTCGCTCGGCACTTCTGGCGTCTATTTCCTGGTCAGCGACGGTTACCTTAGCAACCCGCAGCGTGCGGTACACAGTTTTTGCCATGCGCTACCCAACCGCTGGCATTTGATGTCGGTGATGCTGAGTGCCGCATCCTGCCTTGACTGGGCAGCCGCGCTCACCGGCTGTAAAGACGTGCCTGAACTGCTGGCGGAAGCGGAAAAAGCCAGCCGTGAAGCCGCACCGATCTGGTTCCTGCCTTATCTCTCCGGTGAACGCACTCCGCATAACAATCCGCAGGCGCAGGGCGCCTTCTTTGGTTTAACTCATCAGCATGGACGCCCTAAGCTGGCACGCGCGGTGCTGGCCGGGGTAGGCTTTGCGCTGGCTGAAGGCATGGAAGCGGTGCACGAGTGCGGGGTGCAACCCCAAACGGTGATGCTGATTGGCGGCGGCGCGCGCAGTGCTTACTGGCGGCAAATGCTGTCGGATATCAGCGGATTAACCCTGGATTATTGCCACGGCGGCGAAGTGGGCCCGGCGCTGGGTGCGGCACGTCTGGCGCAGTTGGCCATCGATCCACAGAGCGAGTGGCCCGCGCCAGAGTTGGTGCAGCGGCATCAACCCGATGTGGCTCGTTATCAGGCTTATCAGCCGCAGCGCGAGAAGTTTGCGCAGCTGTATCAGCAGCTCCAACCGCTGATGTCCTGATTCGGTTGGGTGATGGCCGGATTTGGTCGTGGATTTGACTTTTATTCGGCTATGATGAGCCATTCAGGCTATGTTGTATGGCCTGAATTGTCCCTGGCACTCGCCCGTGATCAGCAGGAGAGGATAGCCAAAAAGGCTGAGACAGCAGCAAAGTGACCTCAGCCCGCGAACGGTTCTCCTCTGCCATGCCGAGGTGGAGAGCTAAACACATCATCCCATCTGGAGACTTTGATGCCGCAGCCCGTCTATTTTCTGGTTCTTCCTGGCGTAATGGCGCTCGATCTCACTGGCCCGGCGGAAACCCTGCAACTGGCGGATGGCTTTTTTGCCTTGCACTACATCGGCCCGCAAGCCAGCGTGCGCTGCTCCACCGGCATGACGATCGCGGATATCGCGCCGCTGCCCGATAGCCTGCCCGATAACAGCCTGCTGGTGGTACCCGGCGTGAATGACTCCAAAGTCTGGTTCGATACGGCACCTGCTGCTGCCGCGCGCGACTGGCTACGCTCACAACAGTCCGCCATCCAGTCTAAACGCATCACATTAGTCTGCATCTGTTCCGGTGCACTGCTCTCGGCGCAGGCTGGATTGTTGAATGGGGTCCAGTGCACCACTCACCACGATGTGTTACCGCGCCTGAAAGCCGCCGCACCGGCTGCGTTAGTGAAAGATAACCGCGTGTTCGTGGAAGATCATGGCATCTGGACCAGCGCGGGCATCACGGCGGGCATCGATCTGGCATTGCATCTGATCAATCGACTGTGCGGTGCACCGCAGGCGCTGAAAGTGGCGCGGGAAATGGTGGTATGGTTCCGGCGTTCCGGTGACGATCCACAACTGTCGCCGTGGCTGCGCTATCGCAATCACCTGCATCCGGCGATTCACCGCGCGCAGGACGTGATGATCGCCCATCCCGAACATGACTGGTCGCTCACCATGCTGGCCGAGCGTGCACACGTCAGTGAACGTCACTTAACGCGCCTGTTCCGCCAGCATCTCGGCATCAGCGTGCGTGAATACCATGAACAGCTGCGTTTGGTGATTGCGCGCCAGCGTCAGCAGCAGGGCGAAGCGGCGGAGAAAGCTGCGCTGGCGGCCGGATTCTCCTCGGCACGCCAGCTGCGTCGCGCGCATCAGCGCTGGGACGATCAGCTCACCAGATGATATTTGTCCACGCGTTTTAGCAGCACGGCCAGCAGCAAGCTGCCAATCAGCGTGATGCCAAATACCCACGGCAGATCCAGCCACGGACGTGACATATCGTCGTAATGGTTGGTGCGCAAATAGTGGATAAACAGCGCGTGAAAGCCATAAATCGGCAGTGAGTAGCGCGAAATCGTTGCCAGCATCGGCAGCGTGCGGCTGTTCAGCACATTCTTGAACAGCACCAGCAAGCTGATAGCGGCGATAAACACCAGCGGGCCGCAGTAGAGATACCAGGTGTCGTTGAACGCGCCGTTGATTTTCAGCATCTGCTTAGTGCCGAGCGTAATGCCAATCCAGCAGGCGATAAAGCCCAATCCCGCTAGCCAGCTGATGCCGCGCTTATCCGTGCCCATGCAGCCAATCGCCCGTCCCAGTAGCGCATACAGCAGGTAATAGATGCTGTCACCACTGACGTAGAGATTGACTGGCAGCCAGTGGAAAGGGCCCAGCGATTGGCTCACGGTGTTGGGATTCGCCAGTACCGCCAGCACGATCACCAAAAGCGCCACGTAGCGCGGTTGCACACTCTTTACCTGAATCAATGGTGAAAGCAGGTAGATGCCGATGATGGCGAAGAAAAACCACAGGTGATAGAACACTGGTTTTTGCAGTAGTTTCAGCAACGAGCGGCCTTCGCTGATCGGCGTCAGCCAGGTGATATAGGCCAGCGCCACCGCGCTGTAGAACAGTAAACACAGCACGATGCGCAGCAGATGCCGCCCTTGCGCGCTGCGTTCACCAAAAAACAGATAGCCTGAGATCATAAAAAACAGCGGCACACAGACGCGCGATGCGGAGTTGAGCAGGTTCGCCACATCCCAGCTGAACCCCGTGACGGCCACTGGCCCAGTGATGTACCAGGTGGTGGTGTGAATGACGATCACCATCAGGCAGGCAACCGCACGTAAATTGTCGATCCAGTGTATTTTTTGCGACATGGCTTCCTCGTGCATGAACTGTGCAAAAGGGTAGCCAGTGAGCAGCGCGTCAACAACCTTTGGCCCGGAAATTCGGATCACTCTTGGTGAGTTAAGAGCGGTTTTCGTAGGCTGCGCAGCATTTATGCGCGGGTGGGCATGTTGCTGCGGGCCACAGCACCTCGGCTGCTGCCGGGCCGTCCTC
>NZ_JZRH01000032.1:0-8716 GCF_000963985.1 Pantoea sp. BL1
CGCGTGACCAGCGCGAAAGACAACGATATCTATGCCTGGCAGGATTCCTCCGGGTTATACCGTGTGGTGTTCGATGCGGACGAGGAGGGCAAGGATCGCGGTGTTGAAAGTATGCCCGTTCGTCTTGCTAAACCTTACGGTGGGGATATGTATGGCTTCCATTTCCCGCTGATACAGGGGACGGAGGTGGCCATAGCGTTTCGTGAGGGAGATCCTGACCAGCCCTATATTGCTCATGCGCTGCATGATTCGCGTCATGTTGATCACGTTACTGAGAAAAACAGTACCCGCAACGTTATCCGCACGGCAGGGCTGAACAAACTGCGCATGGAGGATAAGCGGGGTGAAGAGCATATCAAGCTCAGCACGGAGTATGGGGGTAAGACGCAGCTGAATTTGGGGCACAACGTTAATGCTAAAAGAGTACTACGGGGACAAGGGGCAGAATTAAGAACTGACGACTGGGTCAGTGTTCGTGGTGGCAAGGGCATTCTGCTATCGGCTGAAGTTCAGCCAGATGTCAGTAATAAAATGCTGGAGATGGATGGCGCGATTGAACAGCTGGAACAAGCGCTGACATTGGCAAGAAGCCTGCAAACTGCTGCCAAACAAGCCAAAACTGTGCCTGCTGATATTGATGGTCATCGAGGTCTAAATAAATCATTGAGCTATCTCAAAATGCCCGGCCTGGTGGCTCACGCTCCAGCTGGAGTGGGAATAGTTAGCCCTGAAGCCATACGTATTGCATCTGGTGAGAAAAGTATTGGATTGATGTCGGGAAAAAACACTGACATTTGCGCCGGACAGGCATTTACGGTTACCGCTTCTGAATCGGTCAGCCTTTTTGCTGCAGGCTCAGGGATGCAGTTCTTCGCTGGTTCAGGAGAACTGGATATTCAGTCACTGGGTGGTGGATTGAAAGCTGGCGCTAAGGATGATGTAAGTATAAGCAGTGGAGAAGGTAGCATTACTCTCAGTGCGCATAGCGAGCTTATACTTAAGAGTGGAAGTGCCTATATAAAATTGAATAACGGAAATGTAGAAATAGGGTGCCCGGGTAATATTTTTCTAAAAGCAACCAACGTTGATCAGACAGGACCTGGCTCGCTGGATAGTGAGCCAATCACGTTCCCTAAAGGTTACTCTGGTACTTTTACCCTCAAAGACCCCGAATCGGGAGTAATAAAACCTTATACGAACTATAAAATCACGACTGCAGAAGGCGAAGTTCTAAATGGGATTTCTGATTCATCAGGAAAAACCAGCCACCTTTATTCTGCAATGCCAGGTGAAATGAATATTGAGTTTCCAGATACTCAACAAGAAGAAGGGCCGGGGCAGTGGATTACCGTTGAGCACGATTACCATGGGTTAAAAAATACGGCAATAATGGCAATTAATCGATTAACTTCTATGGGAGATGAAGGGCGTATATTTGGCTCTGAAGGTAAAGACTTCATGAATACCAAGCGAGATAAAATACAGGAGTGGCACCCACTCCCTTCTGACGTGACTGAATTAGTTATGAATAACTCGGCAATTCACCGTTATGGTGAACGACGGAAGATTACGCAAACATTCCTCGAAGGGGATGATAACTGGGCGACAGGAGGAAAATCATGGCACTGGCAACCCATTATTGCTGACGATGTATTAGAGGAAAGAAAATGAGGTTGAAAACCAGAATTATTCTGTATTTTTGGGCAGCATTCGATCTGTTCTATGTCATCCGATTTATCTGGCTTAACCTCTCTCAAGGCCGAATTCCATTAATGGATGATATTATATCCTTTAAAGAATTATTTGCTGAGCAGGGATTTCATATCGTCATTTTATTTTCGTTATCCTTGTTGCTGAATATATCAATTATACTTTCTGCCATATTGCTTGTATTAGGGTGGCGCCATGTGAATAAAGTTGTTTATGGACAGACATTAATGCGATTGATGTTTATTGTTCCTTCACTTTCAGTTCTGCCTTGGGCGTTAAAATATGCATCAATAACAAGTGGCACAATCCTTTTTATCGTGACAATCTTCTCCGAAATACTGAAAGTTAGTTCAATTTACCTGTCTAAAAAATAGCTAGGATGTGCGTTAGGAAACTTAAAAGGAAGAAAGGATAGGTTATGGGAAATAATTCATTAGTCACTTCGGTTACTCATACCAATGTCGATGTTGTGGTGGGTAAGCAAAAGCCCTATTGGGTTGAAATTCAACTGGTTGATGAGCAAGGTGAACCGGTCCCGAATATGCCCTGGAAAGCCGAGAGTTCTCATCCGGTTTCTGGTATAGCACAAGAGTTTATTTATTCTGGCCATAGTGATGCAGAAGGGCTCATCAGGATAGATATGCGGCATGGGCTAGAGATTCTGTTTACGATTGAATCCATGCCATTAGTTAAAGAAATGGAAAAGCGTCCGTTACGAGTCAGTAGAGATGCGTTGCAGGATTCTCTTGTTCGAGCAGGTGCTGAACTGAATGGATTTATATGGCATTACGCAGTCGTTGGAGAGTTATGTAAGAGTGACCCTAACCTAAAATTAAGGCAGGGAGAAATGCTTCCCGCGTTCCATTTTCCTGCAAAAACGGCCTTTAAAGGGCTCAAGCTCCGCACAAATGAACTGGAAAAGCGACATGTCATTGAAATTTGTCCTTTCAGAGCGTGGGAGCTTGTTGTGCATCATCAAAAGGACTACTCCATTGCAAATAGTATCAACCTCGGGGCAGCAGCGACGCTTGCTTATGCAAATGATAGTACTCTGGACACAGTCTCAATTACGCGTTTTTTTATTAACCAGTGCCAGGATCTTTCCCGTTTACCTCAGCTTTATAAAGATGGCTCGGCATGGAATACGCTGGTACAGGATGTTCCCTTTAGTAAACGATATTATCCCCCGGTATTTATGGATACCTCACGGGATACATCGCCTAAGGTAGACAAGAAGAGTCCGCATGAAACAGTACAGGCAGAGGACGATACTGCAGCATTGAAGGCAGACGGTGATACGCAGCTTTATTATGTTTATAACGCAGATAAAGTGATCGTTGCCTGGCGCGGAACGGCCAGTTTGTTTGATGTGGGGACGGATCTTGCATTCAGACCAGTAAATTCTGACGTTTGTGGTATAGATAAAACGCAATGTACTAGCTTACTACCTGCTGGAAAAGTACATACTGGGTTCTTGGGTGGTTATAATCGAGTGGAGAAAATATTTAAAAAAGAACTTGAAGATTTATTCGATAAATTGGTAGGTCGAAAACTATTTATTTCTGGCCATAGTTTAGGTGGGGCGTTGGCTCTAATTCATTCAGCGAAATTGAAGCGTTTTAATCCAATACTTTACACCTATGGTATGCCGCGAACCTTTACCCGCGATGCCGTAATGCAATTGTCGGAGATCACTCATTTTCGCCATGTCAATGATAACGACCCGATTCCTGCGGTTCCGGCAGAAGCTAACCTCGATAATGAGCTATACAAACTCTGGGGAATATTTGGCGGAACTCTGGGTTTTTTCTGGTCAGTGGGTGAACTTCTCGCTTACCAGATGGTTGCTTGGGGAGACTGCTTCTGGCACCACGGCAATACGGTGGCCTTTCTCACAGCCACCCAGAGTCGGGAATGGAATGAGTGTAAGAGGGACCTGCCAAAGCCGGCAGGGTGTATTACCATCAGAAAATCACTTCCCTTTAAAGCTAAACTTTACTTGGCGCCTTCGCTAGCAGAGCAGAAGATGCAGCAGGCTGGTCAGAAACAAAAAGAGTTTATAGCGTCATTAACATCGTCGGATTTAACTGACTTTTTTCCCAAAGGAAGCAATCCGGACAGAGGCGTTAATTTAAATATATTTGATCACTTTATGACATCCTATATGCCCTATATGTATAACAAGGTGTTAGAGCTGATTGATAGTGCCGGAATTGTGGAAAAGCGCACCTTTACTGAGCATCGGTATAATGTTGATTTGTTCAAAGAGCAGATGGAGCAAAATAAAAATGACATGCCGGAGAAAGAGTTAGCAAGGAATAATATCTTTCTGAATATAGAAGGGCTGCTTAGCGTATCACTTTCCCCTACGTTGTCTATGCCGTCTGGTAACGATACGCTTTTGAGGTTTGCTCAATACGGAGAAGAGGTGATGGAAAATGTATAATCAGTCAAAAATTATTCTGCTTTCCCTTATGTTGTTTACTGTAGCAGGTTGTAGCATGAGTCGGGCCGTAAATAGAACGTTATCTCCGCCGGCCGATACAAAATGGGTCAATGTTGAAGTAAAAAATCCGTCTCAATATACGAAACCGTTCCCGCTTGAGGTCAGATACATTTCGTATGAATGCAAGAAAAAAAGAATCAGTGGGTTTGATGGTTCAGTGATCACAGAACCCAGCTATAACGTTATTGGGATCCCTATGCAGCAAGAGAGCGGGGATATCTGGAAAGCAAAAGTTGCTATGACTGGCGGAGGCCCGTGTAAATGGACGTTGAGTGCGCTCAATTTAGGTATTGAGTATATAGACGCGACACATCTTGATAAGGATCTTGTTCTTGGTACTGCGGTAGGCGTGTCTCTAGCTTTTGATAATGATGCATCGCGCAATGGACAGTTTGATATTTTATTTGGTAGCAAACCTATCTTCTCATCGACCTATTACCCATTAATTAAAACTAACAAAATGATTCGTAATAAAGATTCTCTAAATATATTTGGTGAAAATGATTTTTTACAAAAACAAATAGTTAGTTTAAATAGCTCTGTAACTGTTAAATTCATGCCGATTTTAGACGAGTCAAAAATAGTAAGAATAATTGCGCCAAAAGAGCATAAAGTTGGTGTGTTTTATAAAATCATTTACCCTGATGGTACTGTCGTATCTGATGGCTCGACTCATCCTGATATAAGGAGAATGGAAAAATAAGAGATGTCTAATCAATTAAAAGTTATTCTGTTTTCCCTTGTGTTGTTTACTGTGGTGGGTTGCAGCATGAGTCGGGCCGTAAATAAAACGTTATCTCCACCGGCCGATACAAAATGGGTCAATGTTGAAGTAAAAAATCCGTTTCAATATACGAAACCGTTCCCGCTTGAGGTCAGGTACATCTCGTATGAATGCAAGAAAAAAAGAATCAGCGGGTTTGATGGTTCAGTGATTACAGAACCCAGCTATAACGTTATTGGGATCCCTATGCAACAAGAAAGTGGAGATATCTGGAAAGCAAAAGTTGCTATGACTGGCGGAGGCCCGTGTAAATGGACGTTGAGTGCGCTCAATTTAGGTATCGAATATATCGACGCAACACATCTTGGCACAGATCTTGTACCAGGTGCGGCGGTAGGGGTATCGCTTGCTTTTGATAATGATGCTTCTCGTAATGGACAATATAGAACTGCACACGGAGATTTGAAGATATCGCCAAAATATTATCCTTATATAATAAAGTGGAGGTTAATTCGTAACAGAAATGATTTGACTCTTTTAGGTAACCATGACTTTTTATTATATCGTGTTGTCGATGCAAGTAATGTCATATTTGAGCCATTGATAGATGAGGATAAAATCACTCAATATATTGAGCCAGTAAAAAAAATAAAAGGCAATCACTCAAGGATAATATATCCAGATGGCACTATTATTTCCGACGGTACAGTATTTCCTGATTTTGACAAGGTTGATAAAATGAATCTTGGTAAATGATGGCAAGATATTGTGTTTAAGATGTGTCGGGTGAATTAAAATTACGCTTACACACCAGCACTATGCTCTTGCAACTTGCTTAATACGGAGAAGAGGTTATGGAAAATCCCTAGTAAATCAAAGATTATTCTGCTTGTCATTTTGTTGCTTACTGCGGCGGGTTGCAGCATAAGTCGGGCCGTAAATAGAACGTTATCTCCGCCGGCCGATACAAAATGGTTAAATGTTGAAGTAAAAAATCCGTCTCAATATACGAAACCGTTCCCGCTTGAGGTCAGGTACATCTCGTATGAATGCAAGAAAAAAAGAATCAGTGGGTTTGATGGTTCAGTGATTACAGAACCCAGCTATAACGTTATTGGGATCCCTATGCAGCAAGAGAGCGGGGATAGATATCTGGAAAGCAAAGGTTGCTATGACAGGCGGTGGCTCGTGTAAATGGACGTTGAGTGCGGTCAATTTAGGTATCGAGTATATCGACGCAACACATCTTGGCAAAGATCTTGTACCCGGTACGGCGGTAGGTGTGACGCTTGCTTTTGATAATGATGCTTCTCGGAATGGCCAATTCACTTTATCTACAGGCGACTTAAATGTTACGTCTAAATATTATCCATATATTCGAGAGCGGAAAATAGCAGAGAAAACAAAATCACTTTCCTTGTTTGGGAAAAATAATTTCCTTTATTACAGAGTATCCAAACTTAGCAGCATTTATTTTTATCCTGAAATTGATGAGGTTAAAGTTGTTAGGTATATAGAACCAGAGGATAAAATAGATGGTGTGTATTCCAAGATAATCTATCCGGACGGAAGTGTTGCTCCTGAAAGAACTCTCTTCCCTGATTTTGATAAAGTCGAAAGAATGAAATTAAAATAGTCGAGTTGGAAGGAGAACTCATTTTATTTTTCTTAAGTTATGAATTTTTTCAATTCACATGATCTTATGAATCTATTGGTGTGATTTTAAAAGGAATGAGCTAATGAAAAGAGGGGTAGTAGTTATTGGTGATAAAACCACTCACGGGGGGAAAGTCATATGCGCCTCTGCGAAATACGCGGTCAATGGTAAGTCTGTAGCCCTGGTCGGAGATAAAATAAGCTGTCCTATTCCTGGTCATGGAACCAATCTTATCGTTGAAGGTGCACCAAACCGAATGATAAATGGCGTTGCTGTCGTTATTGATGGTTGCAAATGTCAGTGCGGATGCCAGGTTTTATCCAGTGTATCAAACAGTACGGTGGGTTAGTTAGCCATGGGCTGGGAAAGGAAAAAAGCAATCATAGCAGAATTATCCCCCGCGCCTAATATAGCTGGGTGGATAGTTTCTGGCATGTTAACGTTAGTTTCGGCGGTTTTAATCTTTATTCTCCATGCTTCCGGTTCGGTTAAACCTCTCTCTGAATTAAACATCTGGTATATCTCATTAGGATTGCCACTTAGCTGGTGCATGATATTTTGTTTCCGCTACTGGTTTAGGCAGAGAGAGTTAGATAATCATCATTTCTTGCAGAAGGAGGCTGAACATGCACAACAGCAATGGGAATTATGGGCGCAGCGATCTATCTCTGTTTTAGGCAGTTGCGTTCTTTTGCCTGATGGCATTACAGCTTCTGCTCTTCTTGATGCACCACCCGGCGCCATTCCTTCCAGAGGAGGACTGACGAGGCGGATTGAAGGTATTCAGTCACCCTTAAAATCCTGTCTGATGGGCGTACAATCAACTCTGAAAGTATTGCCTCCTGGGTTATCACTTCGGGTCACTCTCTTAACTGATGGTGATTCCGTCCAATCAGGAACTGCGTTATCTGAAGTATGGGGTGATGTCTTTCCAAATCAGGTAGCGCCTGTCGATATTGTGGTATCAGAACTAATTTCGATGGAGCACCTCGAAGAGCGCCTCAGGTTGCCTGATCTGACAGTCGATCTGATAATCATAATGCAATTGCATGGAGAGGCTGAGTATTCGGATGGCTTAGCGGCTCTGCTGCTTACCAGTGACGACGTTGCTGATAAATATCAATTGTACCATTCAGCCCGATTGCTGCGTCCCATGCCGTTAGACATGCCGAATTTCGAGCAGGACATTACCCTGTTTCTGGAAACGCAAACTGCCGCCTGTGGCTCATCGCGCGTTATAGAAGACTTGCTAGATTGGGAAAAAATCACAGCACCATTGACCACAGCAGGACAAAAGTTTGGTGCCTTATGGCAACCGACTCAAAAATTGAATATTGAGCGGGTCATTGGCAAACCGGGTCAGGCAGCTCCTTGGCTCCTCATCGCACTAGCAGCGGATATGGTCAGCTTACGTAAAGAGTCACTGCTGACACTTCTATCTGACGGAACTGAGTGTTACATCAGTACTCTCACCACAGGACGTGAATATGAAAAGACCGGATAACTTTATTTTCGGCCGCCTCGGGAAAATTGGGCTGGCTATTGCTGGCATTGTTTTAATCTGGCTAATAATTTACAAGTTCGGCAACTATGCAGGTATCTATACAACAAACAACAGGCTGCTGACACTATTGATAATCTGCTGTGGCATTGCTTTTCTTTGTTATCTGCCACTCATGGCGAAAGGTGTTAAGCTGGCGTACCACCGCCATTTCTCAAAAGAAATCAATGTTCTGCCTTCAAATGAATCCAGATTAGTTAAAGTTTTACCCCGCCATAACACAGTCGATGAATTAAAACTGACTCTTCGCCGCCAATACGGCTTTCGATGGAAGCGCAAAGTTCGAATTTTGCTTATTACTGGTAGCGTGGCTGATGTCGAAGGCCTGACACCGGGCCTGACCAATCAATTCTGGCAGGAGGACAGTGGCACGCTGTTGTTGTGGGGCGGCGATCCCAATTCTCAAACTGACGAAAACTGGCTGATTGCTTTGAAGCGCCTGCGTCGCCGTCCTGCAGACGCGATAATATGGGTGACTTCTGCAACTGACCAGCTTACCGACATTGCCGGGTTGCCCACTGCTGCGCGACCTTCCAGTGCCGCGATGGACGCCACCGC